>JALZAI010000344.1 GCA_030948475.1 Actinomycetota bacterium | reverse complement strand
GTCCTATCTCGGTTCGTACGGCATCCGCGGCGTCGGTTACCACGTGACGACGCTCACCGAGGAGATTGCGCGGACGCTCGGAGTCACCGTGCACCGCGGGGTCGCCCTCATCGGGGTGGGAAACCTCGGCCAGGCGCTGGCCGGCTACGCCGGGTTTGCGTCCCGCGGGTTCCGCGTCGCGGCGCTGGTCGACGCCGATCCGTCCCGGGTCGGGACGACGATCCGCGGGCTGGTCGTGCGGGATATCGCCGATCTGAGCCAGGTAGTCGCCGAGCAGGAGATCGCCATCGCCGTCCTCGCGACGCCTGCCGCGGTGTCCCAGAACGTGTGCGACCGGCTGGTCGCAGCCGGGGTCACCAGCATCCTCAACTTCGCGCCGGTCGTGCTGAGCGTTCCCGAGCATGTGCACCTGCGCAAGGTGGACCTGGCCGCCGAGCTGCAGATCCTTTCCTTTCACGAGACGCGCAAGGCCGCGACGCTGCTCGCGGGGGTGGTTGAGGGATGAGCGTTCTGGTGGTTGGCCTCTCGCACCGGACGGCACCGGTCGCGCTGCTGGAACGTGCGGTCGTCGCCGGCGACGATCTACGCAAGACCCTGGACGAGCTGCACCGTTCCGAGTCGATCAGCGAGGTCCTGCTGCTGTCCACCTGCAATCGGGTGGAGGTCTACGCCGACGTGGCGCGCTTCCACCCAGCAGTCGCTGAGGTGACGACGGTGCTCGCCCGCCACGCGGGGCTGCCCGTCTCGGACTTGGCCGAGCACCTCTACGTGCATTTCGCCGAGGCAGCGGCCGAGCACATGTTCGCGGTCGCGTCCGGGCTGGACTCGATGGTCGTCGGGGAGTCGCAGATCCTCGGCCAACTCCGCGCGTCCTACGCCCTCGGCGGCGAGGTGGGCTCGCTCGGCTCGGTGCTGCACGAGCTGGCCCAGACAGCGCTGCGCGTCGGTAAGCGAGTGCACACCGATACCGGCATCGACCAGGCGGGCGCGTCGGTCGTGTCGGTGGCCCTGGACCGCGCGACGGTTGCGCTCGCCCGTCTGGACGGACGTCGCGCGCTTGTCGTGGGAGCCGGTTCGATGGGTGCCCTCGCCGCGGCGACCCTGCGCCGGCGCGGGGTCGATGACATCATCGTCGCCAACCGGACCCTCGAGCACGCACAGCGCATCGCCGCGTCGGTGGGCGGGCGGGCGATCACGCTCGAGGACGTGCCCGGCGCGATCAGCGACGTCGATCTGCTGGTGTCCTCGACCGGTGCGACCGGGCTGGTCGTCGAGCTGTCCGCAGTCACGGTGCGCGACGGCCGTCGCCTCGTCGTCCTGGACCTGGCGTTGCCCCGCGACGTCGACCCGGCCGTGGCCGGACTCGACGACGTCACCTACGTAGGCATCGACTCGCTGCGGGAAAGCGGCGCGATGGTCAGCGACGCCGCGGTCCAGGACGCGAGCGCGATCCTGGCCGACGAGCTGGGCCGTTACCTGGCGCAACAACAGCAGCTCGCCGTTGCGCCGACTGTCACCGCGCTGCGGGCCCGGGCGAACCAGGTGGTCGAAGCGGAGCTGGCGCGGCTGTTCGCCCGCCTGCCCGGCATCGATGACGGGACGCGCCGCGAGGTCTCGGATGCAGTACGCCGCGCGGTCGAGAAGCTGATGCACGCCCCGACCGCCCGGGTCAAGGAACTGGCGTCCACCCCGGGCGGCGACCAGTACGCGACGGCCCTGCGCGAGCTGTTCGACCTCGACCCGGCAGCGGTCGAGTCGGTCGCCGCCGTACGGCAGAACCCGGGCGAGGTGCCGCGATGACGCCGCCGATCGATCACCTTTTCCCCGCGTGTGACCGGTTCGGAGCGCCAGAGGCGATCACCAGCGTGGAAAAGTTCGTGGGCGGCGCATGGTTTTCCCCGCGTGTGACCGGTTCGGGGTGCCGCAAGCGGCCGCCAGCGGGGAAAAGCGCGGGGGGGACGGGATGACCGCCACCCGGACGCTGCGGGTCGGGACGCGCGCCAGTGCCCTGGCCCGGGTCCAGACCGCACTGGTGACCGCCGCGCTCGACACCGCCGTTGAGATCGTGCCCATCTCGACCCACGGCGACCGTTCCGATGCGCCACTCGCGCAGATCGGCGGCACCGGCGTGTTCGTGTCCGCGTTGCGGACCGCGCTGCTGGGCGGACAGATCGACGTCGCCGTTCACTCGTACAAGGACCTGCCCACGCTCGCCGCAGACCGGATCGCACTCGCGGCGGTTCCACCGCGCGAGGATCCGCGCGACGCCCTGGTCGCGCGCGACGGACTCACCCTGGGCGAGCTGCCGTCCGGCGCCACGGTCGGCACGGGATCTCCCCGCCGGGCGGCGCAGCTGCGTGCGCTCGGTCTCGGGCTGAACGTCGTCGCGATCCGCGGCAACGTGGACACCCGGCTCGCACGGGTGCGCTCCGGCGATCTCGATGCGGTAGTCCTGGCCTACGCCGGCCTGCGCCGGCTCGGCCGCGCGGACGAGGTCAGCGAGGTGCTCGACCCGATCCAGCTGCTGCCCGCACCGGCACAGGGCGCGCTGGCCGTGGAGTGCCGCGCCGACGATGCGTCGGCGCTATCGATTCTCGCGACGCTCGACCACTCGGATTCCCGGGTGGCAGTCACGGCCGAACGAGCCCTGCTCGCCGGGCTCGAGGCAGGCTGCTCCGCGCCGGTGGGCGGGCTCGCCGTAGTCGCGGAAGGCGAGCCGTCCGCCGCGGGCGATGACGGCGCCGAAGTGTTCCTTCGTGCATCGGTGACCGCGCCGGACGGCAGCGATGCCGTCCGGCTCTCGGGCACCGGCGCGACAACCGACGCCGACGGCGTAGGACGGCGGCTGGCCGCCGAACTGCTCGCCGACGGCGCTGATCAATTGATGGGGAGTACCTAAATGACCCGAGTGCGTAAGGCCGTCGGCCGCGTCATCTTCATCGGCGCCGGCCCCGGTGACCCGGGCCTGCTCGCCGTGCGCGCCGTCGACACGCTGCGCCAGGCCGAGATCGTCGTCGCCGACGCGTCGGTGAGCCCGGCCGTCCTCGCGCTCCCGCGCGGCGAGATCCGTCCCGCCGAAGCGACGCCCGCGGAGACCGCCCGGCTGCTACTGGCCGAAGCGCGCACCGGGCTGACCGTGGCGCGGCTAGTGGCGGGTGACGTGTTCGCGCGCGAATCGGCAGTAAAGGAAGCGCTGGCCGTCGCGAAGACAGTGGTGCCGCTGGAGATCGTGCCCGGGATCGGCACCGGTACGGGTACCGCTGCCTACGCCGGCGTTCCCTACGGCGCCACGCACACCGAGGCCGAGATCACCGAAGGGACGGACTACGAGTCGCTGGCCGCCGCGCCGGGCACGCTCGTCCTCACCGTCGATGCTGCCGACGTCGCGACTCTCGGCGAGCAACTCGTCGCGTACGGCCTCAAGCCCGACCTGCCGGTCACTGTCTCCTGCGCGGCGACTACCGCTTGGCAGCAGACGGTCGGCGGCACGCTGAACGAGCTGGAGTTGGCCTCGGTCGGCATGAGCGGTGCGCTCGTCGTGACCGTCGGCAAGGCGGCCGGGCAGCGCGACAAGCTGTCGTGGTGGGAGTCGCGTCCGCTCTACGGCTGGAAGACGCTAGTCCCGCGCACCAAGGAACAGGCCGGCGCGATGAGCGAGCGTCTGCGCGGCTACGGCGCGGTGCCGGTTGAGGTGGCCACCATTGCCGTCGAGCCGCCGCGAACGCCAACGCAGATGGAGCGTGCGATCAAGGGCCTGGTCACCGGCCGCTACGAATGGATCGTATTCACCTCCACCAACGCGGTACGCGCCGTTCGCGAGAAGTTCGAGGAGTTCGGGTTGGATGCCCGCGCGTTCGCCGGTGTCAAGATTGCCTGCGTCGGCGAAGCGACGGCGGACGCGGTGCGGGCGTTCGGCATCACGCCGGAGCTGCTGCCCTCCGGCGAGCAGTCCTCCGAAGGGTTGCTTGCCGATTTCCCGCCGTACGACGATGTGCTCGACCCGATCAACCGGGTGCTGCTGCCGCGAGCCGATATCGCCACGGAGACGCTGGTGGCGGGGCTGCGCGAGCTCGGCTGGGAGATCGACGACGTGACGGCGTACCGCACGGTGCGGGCGGCGCCTCCTGCGTCCGAGATCCGCGACGCGATCAAGACCGGCGGGTTCCAGGCGGTGTGCTTCACGTCCTCGTCCACGGTCCGCAACCTCGTCGGCATCGCCGGCAAACCGCACGCGCGAACCGTGGTGGGCTGCATCGGGCCGCAGACGGCCGCGACCGCGCGCGAGTTCGGTCTGCGGGTCGATGTCGAGCCCGACGAGGCGAGCGTCGCGGCGCTGGTCGACGCGCTTGCTGGCTACGCGTCCGCGCGGGCGGTCGAGGAACAGGAAAAGGCTGCCGCGAAGCGAACCACCCGCTCGTCCGCGCGGCGCTGACCGAGCTGACCCGACTCCCTCGTCCCGGCGATCTTCATGCTCGGTGCAGCGATGCCTGCACGCGGCCATGAAGATCAACGGATAGCGGCCGCCCGCGGGTAGCCTGATAATCGTGAGGCTGCCCGAGCTGCCCGGCTTCCCGACGTCGCGCCCGCGGCGGCTGCGGCGCACCCCGGCACTGCGTCGCCTGGTCAGCGATGTTGCGGTGCGTCCGCAAGATCTCGTCCTGCCGATGTTCGTGCGCGAGGGTATCGGCGAACCAGTGCCGATCGGGTCGATGCCCGGGGTCGTCCAGCACACCCAGGAGTCGCTCGTGAAGGCCGCCGTCGAAGCCACGACGGCCGGCGTCGGTGGCCTGATGGTCTTCGGCATCCCGCGATCCAAGGACGCGACAGGCACCGGTGCCGATGACCCGGACGGCGTCCTCAACGTCGCGCTGCGCCGGCTGCGCGCCGAGCTCGGCGACGACACCGTCCTGATGTCCGACCTGTGCCTGGACGAGTTCACCGATCACGGCCACTGCGGTGTCCTTGACGAGGACGGCGCGGTGGACAACGACGCCACGCTTGACCGCTATCAGGCGATGGCGAGGGCGCAGGCCGAGGCGGGCGCGCACCTGCTCGGCACGAGCGGGATGATGGACGGCCAGGTCGGCGCCGTCCGCGCCGCCTTGGATCAGTCCGGGCACCTCGATACCGGCATCCTCGGCTACGCGCCCAAGTACGCGTCCGGGTTCTACGGGCCGTTCCGCGAGGCGGTGAATTCGAGCCTCAAGGGCGACCGGAAGAGCTACCAGCAGGACAATTCCCGCGGCGTCGCCGAGGCGCTGGCGGAGGTGGCCCTGGACGTCGCGCAGGGCGCCGACATCGTCATGGTCAAGCCCGCGCTGCCCTACCTCGACATCCTGCGCGCCGTCGCCGACGCCTGCCCCGTCCCGGTGGCCGCCTACCAGATCAGCGGTGAGTACGCGATGGTCGAGGCCGCGGCCGAGCATGGCTGGCTGGATCGCGGACGGATCATCGCCGAGACGCTTACCTCGATCAAGCGGGCGGGGGCCTCGGTCATCCTCACATACTGGGCTGCCGAAATCGCAGACTTGAACCTAACCTAACCTAACCTAACCTAAGCGAGACGAAGGGCGCCCGGTCGGCGCCGTCGCGCCGCGAATCGCCAGCGTGATGACCGCAGCCACCAGGATGCCGACCAGGTTGATGCCCAGCTGGGCGAGGGACTGCCAGGTCTCGTACCACTTGCCCAGGACGCCGGCCACCGCAGCGTTGCCGGCCGCCGGGATGGTCGTGACCGAGATGAACACCCCGACCAGCACGGCCGACTTGGAGGAGGTCAGCGACAGCATCCCGGCCGTCCCGGCCACCAGCGCGGTGATCAGCGAGAACCAGCCGGGGTGGTAGATGTACTGGGTCTCGCTGTTCCCGACCAGGTCGGACGGCGAGATCAGCCCGGCGAAGCGAGCCAGTGCCGAGAGCAGTCCGCAGACGATGATCGCGACCGGGAAGCCGACCAGTAGCGCGATCGCGGCACTTTGCGCGATGCCGAGGTGACGGCGGAACAACGCGACGGCCAGGCCGGCGAGCGGTCCGAACTCGGGGCCGACGACCATCGCCCCGACGATGGTGATCTGCGAATCGGTGACCACGCCGATCGTCGCGAGCAGGGTGGCGAGCACCATGAACGCGAGGAAGGTCGAGGTGAGCGTGGAATCCTCGCCGGTCCGCTCCGCGAGCTCGTCCCACACGACCGCATCGGCGCCTTCGCCCGGCGCGCCCTGCTCCGCCTTGTCGGCAAGGCCGCCGACGGCGGTGTCCAACGGCTCGAGGGTTAGCATCCCGTCCTCGGTCACGCCGAGCTTGCGCAGATCGGACAGCACGTCGTTCGCGCACTCGCGGGCCAGATCGGCCGTGACGACCCCGCCGTCCGACGACTCGGCCGAGACGGTGACCGCGACGACGCCCGCCCGGTCCTTCAGCGCATCGACCGCGCGGTCGACCAGCGGCTTCGGGCAGACCACCCGAAGGTGCACCAGCGCCACGGCGTTACCGAGGCGCCATGCGGATCGCGCCGTCCAGCCGGATGACCTCGCCGTTGAGCATCGGGTTAGCGACGATGTGCTCGACCAGCGCCGCGAACTCGTCCGGATCGCCGAGCCGACTCGGGTGCGGGACCTGCGCACCGAGTGAGTCCTGGGCCTCCGGCGGCAGGCCGGCGAGCATCGGCGTCTTGAACAGCCCCGGCGCGATCGTCATGACACGGATCAGCTTGTCCGCGAGATCGCGCGCGATCGGCAGCGTCATCCCGACGATGCCGCCCTTGGACGCCGAGTACGCCGCCTGCCCGATCTGGCCGTCGAAGGCGGCGGCGGAGGCGGTGTTCACGATCACCCCACGCTCGCCGTCGACCGGGTCGTTGGCGAGGATGCGCTCGGCGCCGAGCCGGACGACGTTGAAGGTTCCGATCAGGTTGATCGTGACGACCTTGGCGAAGTCCTCGAGCGGCAGGACGCCGTTCTTGCCGATTACGCGCCCCGGTGTCCCGATGCCGGCGCAGTTCACAACGACCCGGACCGGTCCCAACGCGGCAGCGGTGTCGAGCGCGGCGGCGACGTCGGCCTCGCTCGTCACATCGGCCGGGGCGAAGCTGGCGCCGATCTCCTCGGCGCGCTCGCCGCCCGGAGCCGACGGCAGGTCGACCAGGACGGCCGTCGCACCCGCCTTGCTCAGCCGCTGCGCGGTCGCGAGTCCGAGGCCCGATGCGCCACCGGTTACCACTGCCACGCAGCCGCTGATGTCCATGGCTGCGATCCTGCCGCATGCGCGGCTGGGACACTGAGGGCGTGTCTGATGCTTCGCTGTCTGAGTCGCAGTCTGCCCAGCTCTTCGAGCGCGCGCAGCGAGTGATCCCGGGCGGGGTCAACTCGCCGGTGCGCGCCTTCCGGGCCGTGGGCGGGACGCCGCGGTTCATGGTCAGCGGCTCAGGCCCGTACCTGCGCGACGCCGACGGCCGGACCTACGTCGACCTGGTGTCGTCGTGGGGTCCGATGATCCTCGGGCACGCGCATCCGGCCGTCGTGTCCGCCGTCCAGGCGGCGGCGTACTACGGCCTGTCCTTCGGGACGCCGACCCCTGGTGAGGTGGAGCTGGCCGAGGAGATCGTCGCCCGGGTGGCACCCGTTGAGCAGGTGCGGCTGGTGAACTCGGGTACGGAGGCGACCATGTCCGCGATCCGACTGGCCCGCGGCGTCACGGGTCGGCGGCGGATCGTCAAGTTCGCTGGCTGCTACCACGGGCACGTGGACGCGCTGCTCGCCGCCGCCGGTTCCGGCGTCGTCACCTTCGGCCTGCCGGACACGCCCGGCGTCACCGGAGCGCAGACGGCCGACACGATCGTGCTGCCGTACAACGACCTCGCGGCGGTCGAGGCGTGCTTCGCCGAGTTCGGCAGCGAGATCGCATGTGTGATCACGGAAGCGGCCGCGGGAAACATGGGCGCGGTCCCGCCGCTGCCCGGCTTCAACGCAGGGCTGCGTTCGGTCACGTCCCGCAATGGCGCGCTGTTGATCATGGACGAGGTGATGACCGGCTTCCGGGTGTCGCCGTCGGGCTGGTACGGCCTCGATCCGGTCGATGCGGACCTGTTCACCTTCGGCAAGGTAATGAGCGGTGGGCTACCGGCGGCGGCGTTCGGCGGGCGGGCTTCGGTCATGGCCGCGCTCGCGCCGTCCGGTCCGGTGTATCAGGCGGGCACGCTGTCGGGGAATCCGGTGGCTGTGGCGAGCGGGCTGGCGACCCTGCGCACTGCCGGGCCGTCGGTGTACGCGGCGCTGGACGCGAACGCGCGAACGATCGGCGGCATGCTGACGTCGGCACTCAGCCAGGAGGGAGTCGCGCATCGGGTGCAGTACGCAGGCAACCTGTTCTCGGTCTTCTTTTCCGCCGCGCCCGTGATCGACTTCGCCGCCGCGAAGGCGGCCGAGACCTGGCGCTATCCGGCGTTCTTCCACGCGATGCTCGACGCGGGGGTGTACCTGCCGCCGAGCGCGTTCGAGGCGTGGTTCGTCAACGCGGCGATGGACTCGGCGGCCCTGGACCGGATCGCCTGGGCGCTCCCGGTCGCGGCCCGGGCGGCTGCCGCGGTCGGCAGGTGATCACTGCACACCTGCGACGATCACCGCCTCGAACCGGGCGAAGTCCGCGTCGCTGCCCTCGACGCGCACGCCATCCGGGGTCGGGCGGTTCCAGACCCAGGCGTCCAGGTCTCGCGCACTCGCGCTGACGGTGAACGTGGGCTCAGGCCCGCTGGTCGTGGCGACGGTAAGCGACGGCTCGTCGTAGCTGGTGCCGGTGTTCGGGCTGGTGCCGGTGAATCGTCCGAGTTCGACCAGCCACTCGCCCCCGGTGTCGGTGGTCCGTACCCGGCCCGCAATGCTCGATGAGGTGAAGCTACCCCAGGCCGGAGGACCGCCGTAGAGCGCGCTCAGGGCCTCGTCCACGCCGTCGGTCGCGAGTGCCGCGTCGATGCCGGTGACCGAGCCGGTGATCAGCTCGGCGTCGAGTCGGTGGATCAGTGCCTCGTGGGCCTGCCGACGGCGGACGAACCCGGCGCTCTGGTCGGCGTCGAACCAGGTCCAAAGTTGGATGTGATCGGGCGTGGTCGCGAGCGTGTCGAGCAGCGCAGCGCTGGCTCGGTCGAACAGCTCGAGCAGCTCCGGGTATTCGCCGGGACGCTCGGGCTTGGCCGCCTCGGCCCGATCCGGATCGTCGAGCCGGTCGCGGACGATCGCGCCCCAGAACAGCTGTACCTCGGCCAGGTGCCAGAGCAGGTCGGCCGCATTCCAGTCGGGGCAGGTAGGCACCTGCGCGGCCGGGTCGGCGTCGGCGAGCACGGCACGAAAGCGCGCCGACTCGCGCCAGAGGTGATCCTGGAAGTCGAGGTCTGTGGCCATGTCCGCCAACCTAGGCGCCGCCACCGACAGCGCCCGTCACGCGAGCGAGCCAGCCGTGCTGCGAGGATGGCGCGGTGATCACGACGGTGCATCTGTTGCGGCACGGCGAGGTCTACAACCCGGACCGGATTCTTTACGGACGGTTGCCGGGCTATCACCTCTCCGACCTCGGCCGGGCGCAGGCACTCGCCGCTGCGCAGTTCCTGGCCGAGCGTGACATCGGCTACCTCGTCGCGTCCCCGCTCGAGCGCGCGCGGCAGACGGCCGCGCCGCTCGCCGGGTTGCTGGGCCTGGACGTGCATACCGACCCGCGCCTCATCGAGGCGGCCAATGCGTTGGAGGGACGCCGGGTCGCCGGCGGCAAGGGCCTGCTCTCCGACCCCGCCAGCTGGCGCTATCTGGGCAACCCGTTTCGTCCCAGCTGGGGTGAACCGTACGAGCAGATCGCCGAGCGGATGATGGCCGCTGCTCGCGCCGCGGGCGAGCGCGCGGACGGACCCGAGGCGGTCTGCGTGAGCCACCAGCTGCCCATCGTCGCCGCCCGGCGCTGGGCCGAGGGGCTGCGCCTGTTCCACGACCCGCGCCGGCGCCAATGCAGCCTGGCCTCGGTCACGACGTTCACCTTCGACGGCGACATCGTCGTCGGTGTCAGCTACCGCGAACCGGCCGCGTCCCTGCCAGCCGGACACGGGGCGGGAGCATAGTCACATCGCGCTGAGGCAGTGTGCTCACTCTTATCGAGGTACCGCACACTGGACGCCGATGAGACTCCGCTGCCGTGCCGCCGCCGCTGTGCTGTCAGCGGGGATCGTGCTCGCCGGATGCACGGGGACGGACGCGGTCGATCAGAACGCCGGCAACGACTTCCGGTTCCACTCGGCGAACAGCAGGGGCAGCCTGATCAAGGTGAGCGATCGCAAACCGGCGGCGGATTTCGGCGCCAGCCTGCTCAACGGCGGAACGTATCGGCTGTCGCAGGACACCGGCAAGGTCGTCATCGTCAACTTCTGGGCCACCTGGTGCGGCCCGTGCACGGTCGAGACGCCCCAGTTCAACAACATCTACAACGCGTACAAGGCCAAGGGCGCCACTTTCGTCGGCGTCGACACCAAGGAGACGACGAGGGACGCGCCGAAGGCATTCGTCAAGGACAACGGGATCGACTTCCCGATCGTCTACGACGAGCAGGGCGAGACGGCCGTGCGCCTGGGCAACATCCCGACGGGGGGCATGCCGTTCACCGTCGTCGTGGACAGGTCGCGCCGCGTCGCCGCGGTGTACGTCGGGCCAGTAGCGCCGAAGGATCTCGAGCCCGTGCTGGACAAGCTGGTTGCGGAGCGTTAGCGCATGGCGCTCGCCGGGACCGGCTTCACGAACACCGTCCAGAACGGACCGCTGCTCGTCGCGGCGGGGGTCGCGGCGCTCGTCGGAGTGATTGGGTTTCTGTCGCCGTGCGTTTTGCCGCTCGTCCCCGGCTACCTGTCCTATGTGGCCGGGTTGTCCGGGGAGGACGCCAAGCCGAGTCAACGGCGCATGGCCCTGGGCGCGGTGCTATTCGTCCTCGGGTTCACCGTCATCTTCGTCGCACAGGGCGTGCTGTTCGGTGAGCTCGGCAGCGTGATCCGCGACCACACGCTCGTGATCGAACGGGTGCTCGGCGTGGTGACGATCGTTCTCGGCGTTGTGTTCCTCGGCGGGATCGGCGTCCTGCAGCGGGAGATCAAGTCGCACAAGCTGCCGCGCGCCGGGTTGGTCGGCGCGCCGGTGCTGGGCGTGACGTTCGGCCTGGCCTGGACGCCCTGCCTGACGCCGACCTTCGGCGCCGTGTACTCGATGTCCTTCGTGCAGGGGACGGCCGGACGGGGCGCGTTCCTGACCCTCTGCTACTGCCTCGGGCTGGGCATCCCGTTCATCCTGGTCGCGCTGGGGATTGGCTGGATGTCGCGTGCGCTCGACTTCGTCCGGCGGCATCGCCGCGCCGTGAGTGGCGTTGGTGGGGTGCTGCTGATCGCGATCGGCATCCTGCTTGTGACCGGCGAGTGGAACCACTTGATGAACCAGTTGCTGACCAGGGTCGGTCCGGCGTCGGGATTCGAAGTATGAGCCCGATCGGGGACGCGTGGCGGCCCGTGCGCCGCGCATGGCGGCGACTGACGAGCATGCGGACGGCGCTGATCCTGCTGTTCCTGCTGGCGGTCGCGGCCGTTCCGGGATCGCTGCTGCCCCAGCGTCCGCTCAACCCGGACAAGACCTCGGCCTACCTGCACAGTCACGGCGGATGGGGGCGATTCCTCGACGCCATCGGCATGTTCGACGTGTTCGGCTCGGTCTGGTTCGCCGCGATCTACCTGCTGCTGTTCGTCTCGCTGGTCGGCTGCTTGATCCCCCGCATTCGCGTGCACGCGCGGGCGGTCGCCCGCAAGCCGCTGCCCGCGCCGCGGCATCTCGACCGGTTGCCCGAATCCACATCGTTCGAGACGTCCGACAGTGCTCAGGACTACGCGGGGACGGCCCGGGCCGCACTCGGTCGACGATGGCGCATAGCGCAACGCGAAGAGCCGTCCGGCGCGCTGACCCTGTCGGCGGAGAAGGGCTACAGCCGCGAGACCGGGAACCTGATCTTCCATGTCGCGCTGCTGGTGTCGCTCGTGCTGATCGCGGTCGGACGGCTGTACAGCTACCAGGGCTCGGAGATCGTGGTCCAGGGCCACGGCTTCTGCAACGTCCCGGCGCTGTTGGACTCATGGAAGCCGGGGCGCCTCGCCGCGGAGGGCAAGATCAAGCCGGCGCCGTTCTGCATCGACCGGATGTGGCGGTTCACCGCCACCTACACTGACTCCGGCGAGCCGTCCGAGTTCGCCGCGGACGTCGTCTACCGTCGCACGGTCACCTCGTCCTCGGCGAAGGCGACTATTACCGTCAATCACCCACTGCGCCTGGAGGGTGACCGGGTCTACCTGATCGGGCACGGCTTCGCGCCGCGCGTCACCATCCGGATGCCGGACGGGTCGGTACGCCACGACACCGAGCCGTTCGTGCCGCAGGACGCGACGACCCTGCAGTCCGAGGGCGCGTTCAAGGCGCAGGGCAAGCCCGGCACGAACCAGGACGTCGGCATCGCGGCGACGTTCTCCCCGACACCGGTCCCGCAAACCCTGCAGACCTTCACGTCGTCCGCGCCGCAGGTCCGCGACCCGGTCCTCGGGATAGCCGTCTACGTCGGCAACCTGAACTACAACGGCCTGCCGCAGTCGGTGTACTCGCTGGATATCTCGAAGCTGAAGCTGACCGGCGCCGCGAACCTGCGCATCGGACAGACCAAGACTCTTCCGAACGGCGTTTCGGTGCGCTTCGACGGCTGGGTGCCCTGGGCCAGTCTGCAGGTCTCGCACGACCCGGCGCAGGGCTTGCTGCTGTGGTCCGCGCTGGCCATGGTGCTCGGACTGCTCGGGTCGCTCGGCGTGCGACGGCGCCGGCTGTGGCTGCGGCTGACCCCTGGTGACAACGGCGCGGACGGTTCGCCTACCGTGGTGTCCGTCGGCGGGCTGGCCCGCAGCGACTCGGGCAACTTCAGCACGGAGTTCGCCGGGCTGCTCGAGCGATTGCAGGCGGCCGGGCGACCGGTACGCGAAGTCGTGCTGAGCGGAAGGGAGTAACGGTGGCAGGCATCGACGGCTCGGCTGCGCACCTGTCCGACGCCGTGTTCACCACCGCGATCGCGGTGTATGCCGTCGCGATGGTCGGCTACACCGCGGAGTACGCGTTCGGCCGGCGCGGCCGGATCGCGGCCACCGCCGCCGTCCCCGCTCGGGAGCTCGTCGGGTCGGGCGGCCCAGCACCGTCTGTCCCTGTCGCATCGGCAGCCAAGCCGGGATCTTCCGACCGCATCGGACGGTTCGCGGTCGCTTTGACCGTTCTCGGGGTGCTGCTGCACGCGTCGTCGATCGCGATCCGAGGCGCGGCGGTGGATGCGGTGCCGTGGAGCAACATGTACGAGTTCGCTTCCGTCGCGGGCCTCGTCGGCGTGGTCGCGTTCCTGGGTGTGCTGTGGAAGGCGCCCGCCATTCGCCATCTCGGCGGGTTCGTGTTGCTGCCGGTCATCCTGATGATGTTCCTGGCCGGGACGGTGCTGTACTCCAAGGCGCAGCCGCTGGTTCCGGCGCTGCGGTCGTACTGGCTGGCCATCCATGTGACGCTGGTGTCGATAGCCGAGGGTGCGCTGATGACCTCGGCCGTCCTTACTGTGCTCTTTCTTGTCAAGCAGCACGCCGACAAGCGTCCCGGGGGCACCGGCCGGCTCGCCACCCTCGCCTCGCGGCTGCCTGCGGCGCAGACCCTCGATAAGGTCGCGTACCGCATCGTCGCGTTCGCGTTCCCGCTGTACACCGTCGCGATCATCTGCGGGGCGATCTGGGCCGAAGCCGCGTGGGGACGATACTGGGGCTGGGATCCCAAGGAGACCTGGGCGTTCATCGTCTGGGTGATCTACGCCTGCTACCTGCACGCGCGCGCCACGGCCGGGTGGAAGGGACGCGCGGCTGCCTGGGTGAATCTCGGCGGCTTCTTCTCGATCACGTTCAACTTCCTGATCGTCAACATCGTGGTATCCGGCCTGCACTCCTACGCCGGGCTGTCCTGACGTCACCTCCGCCTACCCTGGCGGTATGAGCGAGCAACGGCGGCCACCGAGCTTCGCGAGCTGGATGGGGTCGCTCTGGCTTTTCACCGCGCTGCGCTTCGGCATGTTCTTCGCGCTGTGGGGCCTGCTGGCGCTGCTCGGCGTGACCGGCCTGGTCGGCGCTCTGCTGGCGCTCGTGCTCTCGATCCCGCTTTCCTTCGTCCTGCTGGCGCGCCCGCGGGCGAGAGTCGCGGCGAATATCGAGGCGCGCGTGGCGGCGCAGCGCGAAGCACGCGCGAACCTCGACGCGCGGCTCGACCCCGAGCACCCGGACGGCTAGGTCCAAGCGCAGTGGTCGGCGTGCGATGCGAGGCCCGACTTCGGGTGATGACCCCGGGGTTTTCCCCGATCGTCCTGCCCGCACCCCTCCGCATCGGGACAGGGTAGGACGTCAGCGGATCAGTTCGGTGAGTTCGCCGACTGCCTGCCGCGACCCGGCGAGGTGCCAGCGATGCCCGTGTGCCTCGAGCGTCTCGGCCGCGCCGCCAGCGGCACGCACCAGGGCAGCGCCCGGAAACCAGTCCCAGTACAGCGAATCGAGCTGCACGTGCGCACCGACGCGGCCGGACGCGATCGAGGCGAGCTCGACCGAACCCGATCCGAGCATGCGGACGGTAGCCGCGGCCTGCATCGCGCGCAGCAGCGGCTCGCGCATTGTGTCGTCGGGTAGCGCCGTCGGATGCAGGTAGGTGACGAGGGAAACCCGCGCGAGCGGCTGATCTGCCAGCGGGACGACCGGGGTAGCGCCGAGGGTGGTCGGGTGTTCGCGCCCGCCCAGCCACAGCTCGTCGGTCACCGGCTGGTAGACCGCACCGAGTACGAGCCCGTCGGGGTCGGTCAGAGCGAGCGCCGAGCACCAGAAGGGCAACCCGGACAAGAAGTTGTAGGTGCCGTCAACAGGATCGACGAACCAGGTGCGCTGACCCGGCGAGGACGTTCCTTCCTCGCCGATCACTCCGTCGTTCGGACGTTCGGCGCGCAGTCGCGACACGATCAACTCCTCGGCGGCGAGATCGGCAGCCGACACGACGTCGGATACCGACGTCTTGTGCTCGGTGCGCAGCCCGTCGCGCAGCATCCGAGCGGCCAGCACGCCTGCGTCGCGCACCAACGATGCGGCCAGGGCCAGATCGTCCATCATTCGGCGTAGAAGTCCGCGAACTGCTTACGGACGAGATTCTTCTGGATTTTGCCGGTGGATGTCCTGGGCAGCTCGTCGACGACGATGATCGCCTTCGGGACCTTGAAGCCCGCGATCTGCTCCTTGATCGCGTCGAGCAGCTCTGCCTCGTCGACTGTCTCACCGGGCTTGGGCACTACGACAGCGGTGACCGCCTCCGTCCAGCGCTTGTTCGGCAGCCCGACCACGGCGACTTCGGCGATGCGCGGATCGGTGGCGAAGACGGCCTTCTCGACCTCGAGGGACGCGACGTTCTCGCCGCCGGTCTTGATGACGTCCTTATACCGGTCGTTGAACCAGAGCATGCCGTCCGGATCGAGGCGACCCGAGTCGCCGGAGTGGAACCAACCGTGCGCGAACGCCTCGGCCGTCGCGTCCTGGTTCTTCAGGTAGCCGTTGAGCGCCTGCGGCCCTCGGTAGACGACTTCGCCCTCCACGCCGCGCGGCAGCAGCGTGCCGTCGGGCGCCATGATCGCGATCTGCACGTTCACCACCTGCGTCCCCACCGCGCCGGAGTGGCTGAGCTGGTGCTCGGGCCGGAAGAATGTCGTCACGGGGCTCATCTCGGTCTGCCCGAACGCGAGGTAGAAGTCGCACCGGAACGTCTCGATACATTTGCGCAGCAGGGCGTCCGGCATCGGCGCCATGGCGTACGCGGCCTTGCGCAACGTACTGGAGTCGCGTTTCCCTATGGAGGGGTGCTCGACGAGCGCGCGCCACATCATCGGCAGCGCGAACACTCGGGTCAGCCTCTCGCGCTCGATTAGGTCGAGCAGCGCATCGGCGTCGAAGCCGCGCTGCAGGAACACCGTCGCGCCCATCAGCGCCGCCGGCGTGCCGAACCCGTTCAGCTGCGCGGTGTGGAAGAGCGGCATGACGGCGCCGATCCGGTCGTCCTGATTCAGCCCGGATTCGGCCGCGACCATCAGCGACTCGAGGTAGATCGCGGTGTGGCTTCCGATCACTCCCTTCGGGAAGGAGGTGGTGCCGCTCGTGTAGAGGTAGCTGATCGGGTCGCGGTCCTCGACGAAGAACTCCGGCTCGTGGTCCGGCGCCTCGTGCAGATCGGCGAACGTCTGCCACGCGCGATCGGGCAACGACTGCTCGTAGCGTCCGTCCGTGCCGTAGGCAACGACGACGTCCCGCACCGCTGGCACCTTTTCGACCGCGGGGACGACGAGTGGCACGAGCTGCGCCTCGACGACGATTCCCCGGCACTCGGAATGGTCGAGCACGTAGGCGATCTCCTCGGCGCGCCAGCCGAGATTCATCGGCACGCACACCACGCCGAGCTTCGCGCAGGCGTAGTAAGTGACCATGAACTCGCAGCTGTTACCTGACGCCAGCCCGAGCGCGTCCCCGCGCGAATACCCTTGCGCAGCAAGGCTGTTCGCCACCTTATTAACCCTCCGGTTGAGCTCCGCGTAGGTCCAGGAGCGGTCGCCGTCGACGATCGCGACCTGGTCGGGCAGCCGTCCTGCCGTGCGGGTCAGCGAGTCTCCGACGTTGATGCGCGTGATTAGGTTGGTGGCCAGCGCGAGGTCCATGCGCCACATTGTGGTGCGTCCACTCACTCGCCGACAGGTCGGCCTGACCCGGTCCACCGAGGGGTGCCCGTATCGTGGCAGCCATGTGCGGCATCGTCGGATACGTCGGGCCCCGGCCCGCTCTGGACGTGATCGTCGAGGGATTGCGGCGCCTGGAGTACCGCGGTTACGACTCGGCCGGAGTCGCGGTGATCTCCGAGTCCGGTGAACTGCAGGTTGCCAAGAAGGCCGGGCGGATCGAGAACCTGGACAAGGAAGTCGCGTCGCTGTCGATCAGCGGAACGACTGGTTTGGGCCACACCCGCTGGGCCACGCATGGCGCGCCCAACGACCGCAACGCCCACCCGCACACCGACGCTGCGGGACGCGTCGCCGTCGTCCACAACGGGATCATCGAGAACTTCGCGAAGCTGCGGGCCGAGCTCGAGGCGGACGGCGTCGAGTTCCGCAGCGACACGGACACCGAAACCGTCGCGCATCTGGTCGCGGCCCACCTGCGCGCCGGGAATGGCCGCCTGGCTGACGCGGTGCGTGCGGTGTGCCGCCGCCTCGAGGGCGCGTTCACGCTCGTCCTGCTCGACAACCATGACCCCGACGTCGTCGTGGCCGCGCGCCGCAATTCGCCGCTCGTCCTCGGGGTCGGCGAGGACGAGACCTTCCTCGGTAGCGACGTGGCCGCGTTCATCGAGTTCACCCGCGAGGCTGTCGAACTCGGACAGGACCAGGTCGTCGAGCTGCGCCGAGACGGATACTCGATCACCGACTTTCACGGCACTCCGGTCGACGGCACGCACTTTCACATCGACTGGGATCTTGCCGCAGCCGAGAAGGGCGGCTACGACTACTTCATGCTCAAGGAGATCCAGGAGCAGCCCGCCGCCGTCGCCGACACGCTGCTCGGTCACTTGGTCGGCGGTCAGATCGTCCTGGACGAGCAGCGGGTGGACGCGCAGGAGCTGCGAGATGTCGAGAAGGTCTTCATCGTCGCCTGCGGGACGGCCTATCACGCCGGCCTGATCGGCAAGCAGGTCATCGAGCACTGGACGCGGATCCCGGTCGAGGTCGAGATGGCCTCCGAGTTCCGCTACCGCGATCCTGTGCTCGACCGGCAGACGCTCGTCGTCGCGATCAGCCAGTCGGGCGAGACCGCTGACACGCTCGAGGCAGTGCGGCACGCGCGGCAGCAGGGAGCCAAGGTGCTGGCGATCTGCAACACCAACGGGGCGCAGATCCCGCGTGAGGCCGACGCGGTTCTCTACACGCACGCCGGTCCGGAGATCGGTGTCGCTGCGACCAAGACCTTTGTCGCGCAGCTGGCCGCGGTGCAGCTGGTCGGCCTGGCATTGGCGCAGGCTCGCGGGACAAAGTACGGCGACGAGATCGCTCGCGAGTACGCAGCGCTGGCCGCGATGCCCGACGCGATGGCGCGCGTGCTGGAACTGGTCGAGCCGGTCCGCGCGTTGGCGCGTGAGATCTCGGCAGCCAAGGCGGTGCTGTTCCTCGGCCGGCAGGTCGGCTACCCGATTGCGCTGGAAGGTGCGCTGAAGCTGAAGGAACTCGCCTACATGCATGCAGAGGGATTCCCGGCCGGGGAGCTCAAGCACGGCCCGATCGCGTTGGTCGAGGACGGTGTGCCAGTGGTGGTCATCGTGCCGTCGCCAATCGGACGTGCCGTGCTGCATCAGAAGATGCTGAGCAACATCGCCGAGGTCAAGGCCCGCGGAGCCCGCACCATCGTGATCGCTGAACAGGGAGATGAGGCGGTGCTTCCGCACGCCGATCACCTGATCTGGGTGCCGGCGGTGCCGACCCTGCTTGCGCCGTTCGTGACCACCATTCCGTTGCAAGTACTGGCGGCCGAAATCGCGCAGGCGCGCGGCTACGACGTGGACAAGCCACGCAACCTCGCGAAGTCCGTCACCGTCGAGTGACGGATTTCCTAGATCACTGACGGCGGATCCGCCCTCACTCGCCGCGACGATCCGTCAGTCAACCGGAGGATAGGGTTCGGACGTGACCGCGGCTACCTCCACGTCCGTGGACCTACTCATCGTCGGCGCCGGGCCGGTCGGCCTGTTCGGCGCCTACTACGCGGGCGTGCGCAAACTGTCGACGGCCGTCCTCGATTCGCTCGAGGAGGCGGGCGGCCAGATCACCGCTATGTACCCCGAAAAGGCGATCTTCGACGTTGCCGGCTTTCCCGCCATTCGCGGGCGTGACCTCGTCGAGCAGCTGATCGCGCAGGCCGCACCCCACGACCCGCAGTACCTGCTGGGGCACCAGGCGGTCGAACTCGAGCGCGGCGACGGCAGCTTCGCGGTCACGACCTCCGCCGGGCTGCGCATCGAAACCCGCGCGATTGTGATCACTGGTGGCATCGGGACGTTCACCCCTCGGCCGCTGCCTGAGGGCGGGGACTACCTCGGACGCGGGCTGGCGCACTTCGTCCCCGACCCGACGCTCTACAAGGGCGAGGACGTGGTGGTGGTCGGCGGTGGCGACTCCGCGCTGGACTGGGCGCTGATGCTCGAGCCGATCGCGAAGTCGGTGACGATCGTGCACCGCCGCGCGCAGTTCCGGGCCCATCCGCACTCGGTCGAGCTGCTCGAGGCGTCCTCGGTCCACATGATCGTCGATGCGCAGATAGCAGGGGTGCGCGGCGATCCGAGCGTCACCGAGGTGGATCTCGACGTCGCCGGCGTTATTCGGACACTGCCGTGCCGGCGCCTGGTCGCGGCACTCGGGTTTACCGCGAATCTCGGACCACTCATCGAATGGGGTATCGAGATCAAGAAGCGCAACATCAGCGTCGACTCGATGGGACGCACAACCGTCCCAGGCATCTACGCGGCCGGGGACATCGTGAACTACGACGGCAAGGTGAAGCTCATCGCGACCGGCTTCGGCGAAGTCGCGACCGCAGTGAACAACGCCGCCGCATATCTCAACCCGAAGGTGTCGGCGTTCCCCGGCCACCTGTCCGACTACGCGCCCGCCGACGGCAGCTCGCCGACCGCATGAATCGACGCACATGATCATCGGCGTCGGCATCGACGTGGTGCCGGTCGCCCGCTTCGCCGAGTCGCTTCGCCGCACGCCGTCCCTTGCCGCGCGAGTGTTCACGCCGACCGAGCTGGTCACGGGTTCCGGACTGCCGCGCGGCGCGGAGTCGCTCGCCGCCCGCTTCGCCGCGAAGGAGGCCCTGGCCAAGGCGCTGGGCTCAGGCGGGATGCGCTGGACCGATGCCGAGGTCATCACCGACGAGGACGGACGTCCCTCGCTCACCGTCACGGGCACCGTAGCCGCACGCGCCGAGTCGCTGGGGGTCACCCGATGGCACGTCTCGCTCTCGCACGACGGCGGCATCGCAGCGGCGACAGTGATCGCTGAGAGCTGACCGCAGGAGGGTGAGGGTATGCAAGGTGTCTATCCGGTAGCGGACGTCCGCGCCGGCGAGCAGGCGCTGATGGGGCGCCTGCCCGAGAGTGCGCTGATGCAGCGTGCGGCAAATGGGCTCGCCGTGCACTGCGCCGCATTGCTCGGACGTGTCTATGGCGCACGTGTCGCGCTGCTCGTCGGGGCAGGAAACAACGGCGGGGACGCGCTGTACGCAGGCGCTCGACTGGCCGCCCGTGGCGCCCAGGTGACCGCGCTGCTGCTGGACGCCGAACGCGCCCACCCCGAGGGACTGGCCGCGTTGCGCCGTGCCGGCGGACGAATAACCGGCCCGCACCCGGACGTGCTTCACGACGCGGACCTCGTGCTGGACGGCATCCTCGGCATCGGTGGACGCGGCGGTCTGCGCGCGCCTGCGGCCGGTCTGGCGAAGGTCGCACGCGGTGTGCTCACCGTCGCCGTCGATCTGCCGTCCGGGGTCGATGCGGACACCGGCACGGCCGGGCGCGACGTGGTGCACGCCGACGTGACTGTGACCTTCGGCGTCGTCAAGGCAGGACTCGTGGTCGGACGCGGTGCCGAGCTGGCCGGCCAGCTGCGTCTGGTCGACATCGGGCTGCGCGACACCATCGCCGAAACCGACACGCACCTGCTCGAGGCGCCGGACGTCCGCGCCGCGTTGCACGTGCCCGGTGCCACCGACGACAAGTACACCCGCGGCGTGGTCGGTGTGGTCGCCGGATCGGCGCAGTACAGCGGCGCCGGGGTGCTGGCCACCGGGTCGGCGCTGTGCGGCGGTGCCGGCATGGTGCGCTACGCAGGCGGGTCCCCCGACGATATCCGCGCGCGCTACCCCGAGGTCGTCGTCCACCCCGGCACGAAGCCGAGCGAGCTGCGCGTGCAGGCATGGGTGGTCGGACCGGGCATGGGCACCGACGCCGCCGCGGCCGAGCTGCTCGCCGACGTGCTGAGCACCGATGTGCCGGTGATCGTGGATGCCGATGGGATCACGCTGCTCGCGGAGCGGCCCGGGCTCGTCCGCGACCGGAAGGCAGCGACGGTGCTCACGCCGCACGATCGCGAGTTCGAGCGGATCGCCGGAGAGATCGGCGACGATCGGCTCGGTGCGGCCCGCCGAGCCGCCGGCGAACTGCATGCGACCGTGCTGCTCAAGGGCAACGCGACTGTCGTCGCCGACCCGAGCGGCACCGCCTTCGTGAATCCGACAGGCACGCCGTGGCTCGGAACCGCCGGCAGTGGCGATGTGCTCAGCGGACTGCTCGGCGCGCTGCTCGCGTCCGGCCTGGACGCGCCGGTGGCGGCGGCCACCGCGGCGTACCTGCACGGGGTCGCCGGCCAGCGCGCCGCAGCCAACGGTCCGCCGACCGCGCCGGACGTCCTCGCCGAACTGCGCCCGGCGATCCACTCGATCATCGCCGGTTGACCAGCTGCTTGATCAGGCTCTCGATTCTCGGAGTTGCCGTCGCCGACAGGCTACCGTTGTCGAGTCCCCCGCATGCTGGGTCCACGCTCAGGCTTACATCCGGTCCGGCCGGGTAGTGGAAGTCCAAGAGGTACGAGGTCACCGGGCCGGTAGCGCCACACGAGCCGGTCCGCGAGGATGTGGTTGCCGCGTCGAGGGACCCTTGCAGTGCCTGGAAATCGTGCACCGTGACCGCTGTGGCGGCGCAACCGGGCCCTCGGTGCAAATAGTCAACGACGACGCGCCGGGCGGAACGAGCGCTGCCTCCTGACCGAGCCGACCCGTGCCCGTCGCGCAGGGACCGTCGAGTTTTCTCGGGTGCCACGTTCCCGAGTGGAAGGCGGCGAGCGCGGGCTCGCGGCCGCCGTGAACTGGCCGTTGGACGCGAATGCGCAGTGCGCACCTGGCGCCGAGACCCAGACCGTGCCTGCGGCGTATCGGACCCCGATCAGGAAGTTGCTCGAGTCGAGCGGCTGGAGGTCCAAGGTGCAGGGCGTGCCGTGACCGGAGTCGCCGGGCAGCCAGGTGAGCGCGTGGACGGCCGCCGCGGGATTGCGCAGCACCTGCTGGCCGGTGAGCGCACCTCGACCTGCCCCAGGTAGCCGCACACCACGATGCGCTGCGGCGTCGCGTCGGGGACCAGGCGGTGCTTGCCGTCGACCCCGCTCGCCTTCGACGGCACCCACAGCGTCCCAACGAGTTCTGCGCCTTGGTATTGCTGCGGGCAGGACAGCGAGCGGCTATCGGGCGTAGTGCCGTGTGTGCGCCAGACGAACACGCCGATCGCCAGCGCGAGGACGAGGCAGGCGGCCGCAACGGCAGGAACCCACCCGCGCCGCCGGGCCGGTGCGCGGAACCTGAACTGCGCCGCGCTCGGTGCTTCGTGCTCATGCCCGATCATCGCCGCGCGCACCTCGTCCTCGATCTCGCTCACGGCAGCTCCCTGGTCAGTGCGCCGGCTCGCAATGCGTCGAGCGCGCGGAACGCAAGGCTGCGCACGGTCGCTTCCCGACAGCCGACGAGTTCGGCAATCTCGTGGTCCGGGAGGTCCACGTAGTAACGCAGGACGAGCACTGCCCTCTGCCGGGCGGGCAGCTCGCCCAGGCCGCGCCACATCGCGTCGTGCTCGGTCACCTCATCGCCGACGTCGCGGCGGACGCCCGAGTGCGGCGGGTGATCGGTGACGATCTCGGTGCTGGCCCGCAATCGCCGTCTCCGCAGGTGCTCGTTGAGGATCGCACGCCGGGCGTAGGCCTCGGTCGAGCCGATGTCCGGTGATCGACGGCGCCAGCTGGCGTACACCCGGGTGAGCGCTTCCTGCACGATGTCCTCCGCTCCCGATCGTTCATGGCAGAGCTGGTAGGCGAGCCGGAACATCCGATCACCCGACGCGCGCATCAGGTCGGCAACCGCTTCGTCCGGGTCCATGCACCCTCCCTGAAGTAAAGGATGCGCCGGGGCTGCGATCCGTTGCGCCGTCCACATATCCGGTCGCGGCGAAGCGGCGGACCTGCCGAGCTGGCGAGAATCACCCGCGCGCGGGTGACACTGGAGGAGGTTGAGAGGTGGTTGCCATGCCCACGACGACGTCCCGGCAGGTGTGGACCGTCGCCGACCTCGAAGCGATCGACGATCCGGACTGGCGCCGCTACGAGATCGTCGACGGGGCGCTGGTCGTGGGGCCCCGTCTGCGGCCGGGGACCACGAGTTGGTGTGCGAGGAGGTCCGTGCTGCGATCCGGATCGTGCTGCCGGTAGGCCTGATGTGGTTGGCCCTCAGCCCGCACGCGTGATCGCGAGGCTAGGCTCACGAAGTGTCGCTCGCGGTCGCCGTTCCGCTCGGGGTCGCGTCGGCGGTCGTCTATGGCACGTCCATCGTCGTGCAGCACCGGCGTGCGCATGCGGGTGCGGGCGAAGAGGACGCGCGGCACCTGCTGGGGCTGCTGCGCGATCCGATCTGGTTGCTGGCGATCGCCGGCGACCTGGCTGGGTTTCTGCTGCAGATCGGCGCGCTCGCCACCGGGCCGGTCGTGGTGATCCAGCCGCTGGTGGTGCTGATGCTGCCGGTCTCGCTGGTCGCGTCCTACCTGCTCGGCGGACCGCGTCCGCAGTTCGGCGACTACCTCGGCAGTATTGCGGTGATAGGCGGCCTGTCGCTGTTCCTGGGCCTGCTCGACTACTCGAGCCGCCACCATCCGCGCCATCCGCACACCCCCGATCCGATCGATCTCAGCGTCTCGGTTGCCGCAGTGCTGATCGTCGGCATCGCGTTGTGCGTAGCGGTACGCGGACGTGGCGCGAACCTGCGCGGTGCGATGTACGGCGGCGTCGCCGGGGCATGCTTCGGCACCCTGGGCGTGTTGGTGAATACCGCCGCCCAGCGACTGATCGACCGCGACATCGACCACCTGGTCACGTCGAAGTCCGGCATCGCGACCGTCGCCGGCATCGTCCTCGTCGGCGGGACGGGCATCGTGCTGACTCAGATCTCGTTCCAGATCGGCGCGCTCGGAGCGACCCTGCCGGCGAACCTGGCGACCGACCCGGTGACCGCGGTGATCCTGGGATCGGTTTTGCTCAACGAGCGAGTGCCGACCGGTACGTGGTACCTGATCGGCTACGTCCTGTGCGTGGCGGGCGTCGTCGCGGGAGCCATCCGGTTGGCGGCGCCCGCGACGGCACCGGTCTCGTCTCGTCGGTGAGTCAGGACACCTCGATGTCCGAGAGCAGGAACTTGACCCCGGCCGAGCCGATCTGCTGTGCGTCCTGCAACGCGGCCTGGCCCTCGGGGCTGGCCACCGCCGCGCAGGCGGTGTCGTAGTCGGCGAAGTACAGGTCGACGGTGCGGTAGGCCGGCGTGGGGGTACCGTCCTCCTTCGGGAACACCTTGGCTAGCTCAGCGCGCTGCACGTCAGGGATCTTGGACGCCAAACCCACGTGGACGTCGTGGTAGTGCTTCTCGAATGCTTCCGGGTCGGCGGGATTGTCGTAAACCACAGTCAGTTTCACAGCCATGGTGTCGGCATACCCGGTTGGTCCGCGCACATCACCACCGGCGCGCTCCAGACGCTCGCGCCCGCCGAGGTGCGAGTATGCGCGCGTGCGCGAACGCGGTGAGCGAACGATCCGGGCGAGGCCGGACAAGCAGCCGCGCGAGGTCGCCGAGATGTTCGATGGCGCCGCCCGTCGCTACGACCTCACCAATACCGTTCTGTCGGTAGGCCTGGACGGCCGGTGGCGCAAGCGCACCCGACAGTGCCTCGAACTCGAGCCCGGCCGGCGGGTGCTCGACCTTGCTGCGGGAACAGGAGTCTCCACATCGCAACTGTTGCGATCGGGCGCGTGCGCCGTTGGGTGCGATTTCTCGCTTGGCATGCTGCGTGCCGGACGTTCCAGCAAACGGCGCGAGGCCGTGCCGTTGGTGGCCGGGGACGGCATGCACCTGCCCTTCGCCGACGGCGTCTTCGATGCGGCGACGATCTCGTTCGGACTGCGCAACATCCCCGACGTCGCGCAGGCGCTGCGCGAGATGGCGCGGGTGGTGCGCCCGCGCGGCCGGCTTGTCGTGTGCGAGTTCAGCCGTCCGACGTTCGGCCCGTTTCGGGTGCTGTACCTGAACTATCTGATCCGCGCGCTGCCGCTGGTGGCGCGCCGGGTTTCCTCCAATCCGGACGCGTACGTGTATCTCGCCGAGTCGATCCGTGCGTGGCCCGCACAGCCTGAGCTCGCCCGCACCATCGCCGCCGCGGGCTGGACTGACGTCCGCTACCGCAACCTGACCGGCGGCATCGTCGCGCTGCACCTCGCAGACCGCGCCTGAGGCCTGTTCGCGTTACGCCCGTCTCAGCGCGGGGTATCCACCGATCGACCGGGAATGCCCGGGACACGGCGGATCGCGTCGAGCGAAGGAGCAAGCGAATGGACGACGACGACATGACCACGGCAACTGGTGACGGTGCAGCGGACGGCGCTGCCGAGCCTGGATCGGAAGGACCGGCCGACAGCGGCGCGGATCGCGACAGCGGAGCCGACGGCGGCGCAGACGCGAGCGCGGATGGGGACGCCGACTCGCCCGGCAGCGACGGCGGCGCGGACGGTTCGGCCGGCGCCAGCGGAGCCGATGGTCACGCGAGCGGCGGCGGAGACGGTGGAGCCGACGGCGGCGCCTGAGTGAGACTGCCTCACCAGCACACCTCGACGGGCGGTGCGGCGCTTCGGCGCTGCATCGCCCGCGACGTCTCCGCCTTCGCCGAGCAGAATTGGGGACGCGCGGCACTACTAACCCGCGCGCGCGAACTTGAAGTCGGGTTCGACGATCTGCTCGACTCCGCTGCCGTCGATGAGTTGGTATCTCGGCGTGGGCTGCGTACCCCGTTCCTGCGGATGGCCAAGAACGGAACCGTGTTTCCGGGCGCGCGCTTCACCCGGGGCGGCGGGGCAGGCGCCGGCATCGCCGACCAGGTTGCCGACGATCGGGTGCTGTCGCTGATCGATGACGGCGCGACGCTGGTCCTGCAGGGGCTGCACCGCACCTGGCCGCCGCTGGTCGAGTTCGGATCCCGGCTGGCCGATGAGCTCGGCCACCCCGTCCAGATCAATGCCTACATCACGCCGCCGGACAACCGCGGCTTCGCGCCGCACTACGACGTCCACGACGTGTTCGTGCTTCAGGTGTCCGGACCCAAGCACTGGACCATCCACGAGCCCGTCGTGGTGGACCCGCTCGGCAACCAGCCGTGGGAGAAGCACCGCGAGGCGGTCTGCTCCCGCGCGAGCGACGACGCCCCGCTGATCGACGCCGTCCTGGAAGGCGGGGACGCGCTGTACCTGCCGCGCGGGACGATCCACGCCGCCGAGGCGTTGGGCGAGACCTCGATCCACCTGACCGTCGGCATCCAGCCGGTGACGCGCTACCAGCTGGTTCGGCACCTGCTCGAGCTCGCCGAGCACGACTCAGAACTTCGTGCGTCGCTGCCGATGGGCGCCGACCTGGGCGACCCTGCGGTGCTCGCGCCGCACCTGGCCGCCACCGTGTCGGCGCTGCGCGGCGTCCTCGAGTCGGCATCGTCGGAGGACATCGCTCGACGGGTTAGCGACGGGCTGATGAGCCAGACTCGTCCGGAACCGCTCGCGCCGCTCGCCCAGCTCGCGGCCGCGCGGTCGCTGCGTCCCGATACCGCGCTTCGGCTGCGGACCGGCCTGCGACACCGCCTCGACCGCTCGCCCGACCAGGTGAAACTCACGGTGCTGGACCGGACTGTATCGCTGCCCGGCAGCGCCGCCGATGCGATCAAGACGGTGCTCGCCGGGACTGCGTTCACTCCGGCCGAGCTGCCCGGGCTCGATGACGTCGACCAGCTGACCGTCTCGCGAAGGCTGCTTCGCGAGGGCGTCGTCGTCCCTGCATGAAAGAACCTCATCCGCGCGAGTCGGCGCAGCGCTGTGCGTTTCGGGCTGAGGTCCGCGCCGATCCGATGCTGGGCACCGCGTTCCCGGCCGCCCGGCTGCTGCTGGTCGAGCAACCCGGACCCTGGGGCCGGGCCGGGCTGCCCGAGTCCCATTTCGACCGGCGCGTCGCGGCAGATCTCGAGCGCCGCGTCGGCGCGGCAGGGATCCGGGTCGAGGCGATCCGTCGTCCCGGTCGCACTCCGGACGGTGCCCGCCGGCGCTGGGCGCTCGTCGACGCGCGGCCCGGTCAGGAAAGCCTGCGCTGGTCCAGCTTCGCGGACGAGACCGAACTGCTCGAACTGCCACTTGACGGCAGCGCCGGCCGTCCTGACGCCGAGCCGATCTATCTCGTGTGCACCCACGGAAAGCGCGATCCGTGCTGCGCCCTGCGCGGGCGCCCGGTGGCGCAAGCTCTGGCCGCACAACGGCCCGGTCGGGTGTGGGAGTGCAGTCACCTGGGCGGGGATCGCTTCGCCGCGAACGTGCTGGTGCTGCCGGCCGGGCTGCTGTACGGACGGGTTCGGGTCGAGGACGTCGGGTCGCTCGCCGGCGCTGCCGACGCGGGCGAGGTGCTCGGTGCGCAGCTGCGTGGACGGATCGGGCTGGCGCCGGTCGCGCAGGCGGCACTGGTCTTCGGTTACGCGCACCTCGACGTGCGGGCGCGCGACGCGGTGCGGGTGCGCTCGACGTCCGCCAGCACCGGCGGGACAGCTCGGGTCACCCTGGACGGCCCGGACGGAGCCCTGGAGGTCGTCGTCCGCGCCGAGCAGGTGTCGGCGAGCGGGCTGACCTGCGGCAATCCGCGGCCCAATCGGTTCCTCGCCTATCGGCCGTCCGCACAATGACTCGCGAGGAGGGCAGGCGCGAGGGGCCTGCCCCGGACGCCGGCGGTCAGTGCTCGGAGTTGTCGGCCGCGTACCCGCCGGCGTCGAGGAAGCGCTGGCGGGACTTGGTGATCTCGCGTTCGCACTCGGTCCGGCCGACCCAGGCTGCGCCCTCGACGCTCTTTCCCGGCTCGAGGTCCTTGTACACCTCGAAGAAGTGCTGGATCTCGAGCCGGTCGAACTCCGGCACGTGGTGGATGTCGCGCAGGTGCTCCAAACGCGGATCGGTGGCCGGCACCGCGAGCACCTTGGCGTCGCCGCCCTTCTCGTCCTTCATCTCGAACATGCCGATCGCCCGGCACCGCACCAGCACGCCGGGAAACAGCGGGTCGCCCTGCAGCAGCACCAGGGCGTCGAGCGGATCGTCGTCCTCGCCGAGGGTGTCCTCGATGTAGCCGTAGTCGGCGGGATACTGCGTCGAGGTGAACAGCGTGCGGTCCAGCCGCATGCGGCCGGAATCATGATCGATCTCGTACTTGTTCCTGCTGCCTCGAGGTATCTCGATCAGGACGTCGAACTCCATCGTCGTGTCCTTTCGTCCGGTGCCGTCGTGCCGTGAATCTGCCCTTAGTCTGACCCATCGTGACGCGCCTCGATCCCCCCTCGTCGCGGCGCGCGCTGCAGCTCGGGTTTATCGGCGTCGTCGCGGCCCTTGTCGGTTTCCTCGCGACGGCCGCGATCCGCGACCAGCGAGCCGCCCCGTCGACGCCGCCGAGTGCGCCCCGCGCGCTGTCC
>JALZAI010000337.1 GCA_030948475.1 Actinomycetota bacterium | reverse complement strand
GCGCCTCACTGCTCGGCAGCGTCAGCCACTACGCCCTCAACCACAGCCCGGTCGCCGTGCTGATCGTGCACGACGACGCCGTCGGCCAGGACGCCGCGATCTCAGCTACACGTGACCTGGTGGAACTCCCCTAGGAGGTCGGGGAACAGCCTCGGCGAGGGACCGCCGTACTGGGCGTCGCCGCCGAAGGTGTTGCCGTTGGTCAGGTTCCCGAACTCCCAGTCGCACCTTCCGGCCAGCGTCCAGTACGGGTAGAAGTGACCCGGCGCGTTCGGCGGTGGCGCGGTGCAGCCGGAGGGGGTGTCGGGCGTGCAGGTGCTCGCCTCCAGGAAGCCGAGGTCGGTCTGGGTCTGGAACTTCGCGTACTGGGCGTGACCTGGGCCCGTGGTCGGCGGACGAAAATGCAGCGTCGACGGCGTGTTCGTCGGCGTCGTGCCAGTCGGCCACTCGGTCCAGTACGGCGTGCCGTCGAAGTCGTTGTCGCCTCCGGCCGCGAGGTCCAGGCATCCGGTGATCAGGTTCGGTGATCCCTCGGCCAGGCCGCGGTGGGTATCGCCCTTCGGGAAGCACGGGGCGTCCGTCGGCTCCAGCGTGTCGCGGCCGTCCCCGCCGGGCGCCGCGTTCTCATAGGCGCCGTGGCAATTCTGGAAGAACGGGTCGGCCCGGCCATCGCTGAGCGGCTGCTCGGCCGGATCGGTGATGGTCGTGCAGGGGGTGAAATGACCCGTCTCCACCGAGGTGCTGATGACCTCGGTGCCCGCGCCCCACGGACTGGTGTTCTCCGCCTTGGCCGTGTTGTACTCGGGCTCGAAGTTGAACGGGATCCCCTCGCAGTTCGCGTAACTGGTGTTCATGAACCCGTTCGCCGCGGAGGCCTGCATCACCCCGGCCTGGTGCGTGGTCAGGTCCTCCACCAGCGTCTCCAGCGCCTTGCCCCCTCCGGGCGCCGGCGCATCGAAGATGTGCACGCGGATGCGATCCCCCGGATTCATCAGCAGCGTCTGGGAGTTGGGCGTCAGCGACTTGAGGTTGACCACCTGCGGGCCGGCCGGACCGGCCGGGACGCCGTTGCGCTGGATGAAGGCGAAGTTCTGCGGCTCGGCGCAGTCGTTGTTGATATCGACGAACCCGGGCTTGGCCTCGAAGCTGTCGACCGTCAGCGCGGCGCCCCAATGCCTGTTGTCGAGGCTGGGCGCGACGGCGAAGGGCGCGTAGCCGGGCGGGTAGAACTGGAGCTCCATGAAGGCGCTGCCGCCCCCGAGGAAGTCGGGGCGCGCCGCGTTGGCATCGCTGTTGGGCGTGCAGGCGGTGAGGGGATAGGACTGCGGATCGCACAGGTTCATCGAGAACCACATCGCCGGCGTGAGCTCGAAGTAGTGGCTGACGTCGGACCCGGGGTGCTCCGCCGTGGGATCGGCGGCCGGGTCCCGGCCGAGCGTGAACGTCCAGGTGCTGTCGCTACCCGAGCCGGGGCGCGAGCTGACGAAGTTCAGGGCGGGCTCGTCGTGACCGATGTAGTGGCCGTTCTCGTAGAAGCGTCCGTCGGACTCGCTGGAGTCACGGATGTCGCGGCAGACCATGTCCGCCTTCACCGGGCGCTGGATCGGGCTGAAGCCGTTGCAGTCCAGGTTGCCGTAGGCGTGCGGGCGCACCGTCCCGCGCTGGCCGGGATGCTCGCTACGCGCCGTCGCGGCGCGCGCCGAGGCGCAGGACAGCAGCACGGTGGCCACGGAGAGCGCCACCGCCAGTCGCCCGAAGAACCGACCGCGAACTCGAAAAGCCACCATCTTCGCCCCTCTCGCCGTTCCGCACCCCGCGGGCTCCGAACCTAGCGATCCCGCAAATCCTGCGTAAGCCTAAACCTGTGATTGGGCCGGGTCAACCCGAGTAATGCGATTAAGCACCTTCCCGCGACGGCGGCGATCCGACCGGTTGCACGAGCTTGGTGAACAGCGCATCGAGGGTGGCCACCGGGTCCTCGCAGAGCCCGGTGTGGACCTCGGAGGGCTGGATGATCGTGCTCGAGGGCGCGACCAGCCAGCCGAACCGTTCCGAGGGCGGCAGCGAGGCGATCGCTCCCGCGGCCGGATTTCCCTCGGCCACTCTGACCAGCGCATCGAGGTGATCCCGAACCTCGGCGCCGGAGACGTCCGGAGCC
>JALZAI010000305.1 GCA_030948475.1 Actinomycetota bacterium | reverse complement strand
GTAACGACCCGTCGGCAATCACCAGACCAGCGCACCAGCAGCCCCGCTCGACCGACCCCGATCCGGGGCCTTCGTCCTGATCGTCGATCACCAGGCCACGCGACGTCCTAAATCAGCGCCCTCCTAGAGCCCCATCGAGCAGACAATGATCATGCTCGGTAACGCCGACTCTGAGATGCCTTCAAGATCTCGTCCGCGCCCGGGAGCTGTTCGATATGTGCGGCTCGGCGCTGTCATTTGAGGACGGCTACCGGGACGTCGCGCGTGTTGGTCAGCGGGCGTCGCCCGCCAGCGCGTTGGGTGGTCAGAGAGGTGACGGGAGTGGCGGCGGCCGCCTTCGCAACCGGTCGGAGCCGTCTGGATGGCAGGATCGGGCGATATCGCAACGTTCCGCGGGCATCTGGACCAATCAAATCCGGCGCCGCTTCGAGGAGCTACTCGACGAGCATCGAAGCGCGTTGCACGCCAGTCTGGAGGGCGTGACCGAGCAGCAGGCACGCAGGCGTCTCGTCGTGTGAAGATGACCCTGCTCGGTCTGCTCAAACACGTTACCTACGTCGAAGGCGGAGTCCGTGCCGCCCTGGTGTGCAGCGACGAGACGGCTCGCCTGGTCCGCGAGCACAATGACGCGAACATCATCAACATCGGCGCCCACAACCATCTGGAAGCGGACGCGTTGGGTTTCGTCGAGGCCTTCCCGGCCACGCCGTTCTCGCACGGAGAGCGGCACCTGCGGCGCTTAGCGATGCTGACCGAGTACGAGACGACGGGTGCGATCGCCGGGGACGACACCGCCTGACCGGGCAGGCCCACCCGGGTGCACTCGACGGCTGAGCGCTGGTGCATCAGTGTCAGGGAAGCTTTGCGTACTGCGAGCCGTACCGTCCCACGAGGGCCGTTCGGGTCGGCCATGATTCCACAGGACCCATGAGGACCGAGGAGACACCGATGCGTTTGTCCAGGTTGACCGTCGTGGCAGCAGCTGTCGCGGTCACGATGAGCCCCGTCGTGGCGCTGGCCGCCCCATCGGGTGGTGATTCGCGCGTGTCGATAGGTAGTCCGGCGACGCCGTTCCCGCAGAACAAGCAGAACGAGCCCGGCCTTGCCGTGGACCCGCGGCACCCACCGTGCTCGCGGCCGGTTCCAACGACGAGATCGACCTGGCCCCGTGCCAGCAGAGCGCGACTTCCCCGTGTCCGTTCACGCCCGGCGTCGGTGTCTCGGGCGTGTACTTCTCCACCACGAGCGGTAACAGCTGGGTGCAGCCGACTTACACCGGCTACAGCGCGCGCACGGGGACCGGCACGTACCCAGGCCCGATCGGGACGCTGCCGTGGTACTACGAGCACGGGCTGGTGAGCGGCGGCGACCCCGAGCTGGCGTTCGGCCCGAAGCCGATCGCAGGCGGCGGTTTCAGCACTTCGCAATCCCGGCTGTACTACGCCAACCTGGCCTCGAACTTCCCCGGCAAGCAGGCGTTCAGGGGCGCCGAGGCGGTCTATGTCTCCCGCACCGACAACGTAATGGCCGCCGCAGCCGGTGATAAGAACGCCTGGATGGCGCCGGTGCTGGTCAGCCGGCAGAACGCCGCACTGTTCAGCGACAAGGAGTCCATCGCCGCGGACTACGCGCAGACGAGCCCGCATTACGGCAACGTCTACATCTGCAACGTCGGCTTCCGTGGCAATGGTCAGGGCAACGCGACCCCGGAGCCGGTGCTCGTCGCCCGGTCCACCAACGGTGGGGACTCCTGGACCCAGAGGCAGGTGTCGGCCGCGACCAACAACGTCCAGACGGGTGGCCGGCAGGGCTGTGCGCTGCGGACCGACAGCCACGGCACCGTCTACCTCGTCTACTCCGGGTTTTCCAAGCAGCTCAACTCGGGCGTGTTCTACCAGCAGCGCTCCTACGACGGCGGGGCCACCTTCAACCGCCCGCAGGTCGTCGCAGTCACCGCGGGGATCGGTCAGCTCGACCCGGTGCAGGGCCGGTACACGATCGACGGGGGTCGCCGGTGCCCGCACGGACGTGTTCCCGAGCCTGGACATCGCCAACGGTGCCCCGACCGGCATCGGCGCGACCAACGAGATCCTGCTGTCCTGGGCCGACGACCGGGCGGGCCAGAACAACGAGAAGGCCTACCTCGAGTACTCCATCAATGGCGGCAACAACTATTCCGCGCCGACGGCGATCTCGACCTTGAGCGAGGGCCGCGCGAACCAGCCAGCGATCGCGATCTCGCCGAACGGCAAAGATGCGTACGTCACCTACAACGGCTACCAGCAGCCGTGGCAGCACGACACCTCGACTGCGCGGATGATGCACGGCGTCGTGAGGCACGCCGACATCGGGGCCTCACCCGGGCTCGTGCCCGGGACATTCACCACCGTGCATGTCGGTGCGGACGGTGATGCCCGCGGGTCGAGTTCCAACGGGCTGACCACTGAGTTCCTCGGCGACTACAACTACGCGGTAGCCACCAACACGTATGGCGCCGCCGTGTGGAACGATGTGCGCAACGCACAGGATTGCTCGGCGATCGACGCCTACCGGCAGTCGCTCGTAAATGGCGGATCATCTACCCCGAAACCGTTCCCGCCGACCGCATGCGCCGCCGCGCCGGACTTCGGCAACAGCGACATCTATGGCGGCGGGTACCCCGACCCGACCCCGTAGCCAGCCAGCACGGTGTGACAGGCGGTCGTCTCCGGCGGGCCGCCCGTCATCGCTAGGGGTTCGCTCCGACGTCCTCGGTCCGCGGTGACCGTCAGCGGGCACGCCCTCGTGCTCGCCTGCGGCACGTCCACGACGAACACCTTCGGTGTCGGGCCGGTCATCGCGGCCACGGTCGTCGCCATCACCGGCGACACCACGCGATTCACCACCGCGGAGCGCTTCTCCGCGTATGCCGGCACCGCTCCGATTGAAGTGTCATCCCGCCCGCACAAGGTGTTCCGGCTGTCTCGCCGCAGAACCGGCAACTCAACCACGCCATTCACATGGCCGCCGTCACCCAGATCCGTAACCGGCACAGCGAGTCTGCCGCGGGGAAGTTTTAGGCTGACGACGGAGTTTCGGGAGTGGCCCGTCCGAAGAGCCGGCGTTGGGTGTGAGCCGGTCGCGATCTTGGTCCGCCGCTGCGGGTGGCTGGCGCTGTTGGCCCCGTCATCGGCGTCGAAGGACGCCGAACTGCTCGTCCTGCGCCACGAAGTCTCGGTGCTCAGGCGAGCCAACCCGAAACCGCGGCTGGACTACTGGACAGACCGCGCCGTGTTCAGCGCACTGTGCCGATACCTGCCCCGCCACATACTCAGCAGTCGGCTGCTCACGCCTGCCACGATCCTGCGCTGGCATCGCCGACTGGTCTCCAAGAAATGGAGCTTGTGGGGCTCAAAAACCTCGGCGGAGTCGTACCTGCTGTGTTTGGCATGATCATTCGGGTGCTGTTCTCTGCTCTGTACGCGATGTTCCGGGTGCTGCTCGCTCTCGTTGTCGCTCGCGGTCGTGGCGAGCCCGTGAAGGACGTCGAACTGCTCGTGCTGCGTCATGAAGTGTCGGTGTTACGTCGCCAGGTGACTCGTCCGCGGCTGGAGCCGAAGGATCGACTGGTGCTTGCGGCGCTGGCTCGGGTTCTTTCCGCATGAACTGTTGCGGGTGAGGATCGTGACGCCGCAGACACTGCTGCGTTGGCATCGGCAGTTGATCGCACGGCGCTGGACCTACCCGCCGAAGACGAAGCCGGCGGGCGGGCGTCCCCGTGTTGCCGCTGTCATCCGGGATTTGGTGATGCGGTTCGCCCAGGAGAACCCGACCTGGCGCCACCGCCGGATGCACGGACTCGTCGGACTCGGCTATCGAGTCGCTCCGGCGACAGTCTGGAACATCTTGCGCAAGGCGGGACTGAACCCAGCGCCGCGCCGTACTGGTCCGTCGTGGCGGGAGTTTTGCCGGACACAGGCGGCGACGATGCTGGCCTGTGACTTCTTCACCGTCGACACGGTGTTGCTGTGTCGCATCTACGTGTTCTTCGTCCTCGAGGTCGGCATCCGCCGGGTCCACATCGTGGGAGTTACGCGGCATCCGACTGGGGAGTGGGTCACCCAACAGGCCCGCAACCTGATGCTCGCGCTGGGGAAGCGGGCCGACAGCTTCCGGTTTCTGGTCCGCGATCGCGACACGAAGTTCACGGCCGGCTTCGATGCCGTGTTCGCTGATGCGGGCATCGCTGTGTTGCGAAGTCCGCCTCGCGCGCCCAAGGCCAACGCCTACGCCGAGCGGTGGGTCAGCACCATCCGCCGCGAATGCCTGGACCGGATGCTGATCTTCGGCGAGCGGCAACTCGCGGGTGTTCTGACCGAGTATGAGAACCACTACAACACCCACCGCCCGCACCGTGCGCTGGAGCAACTGCCACCCATCAGTGACGGCGGCTTCGGTCGCGGCGACCGCAACGGAGCCGTCCGGCGCACCGAGATCCTGGGCGGTCTGATCAACGAATACCGACACGCCGCCTGACTACAGGCCGAACGGCAACAGGCTGGAGTTCTTGAGCCCCACACGTTCCCACCCGAGGTCAGATAAATCATCTATACGACGAACGCGATCGAGAGCCTGAACTACCAACTTCGAAAGATCATCAAGAATCGGGGGCACTTCCCCAACGACGACGCCGCAGTCAAACTGCTGTGGCTCTCGATCCGCAACATCGAAGACAAGCGCGCCCGAGACCGCGAACGGCAACGCGGCGTGCCCAAGAACCAGCGCACCGCCCCAGGGCGACTCATCGAAGGCGCAGCCACCCAGGGCTGGACCCAAGCCCTCAACGCGCTCGCGATCGCCTACCCCGGCCGACTGCCCGAGGTGAGCTGACCGATGACCGCGACCATCTACGAATGCGCCGACTGCGGCGAACGCACCGAACACCGTCGCTGCCAGGACTGCAACCTGTTCACCCGACGACCCGGCGGCGGCGGGCACTGCCCCAGCTGCGACGAGCTCATCCTCGTCGAAGAACTCACCACCGACGACGATCAAATGGCACCGTCACACACAAAGATCTTGACAGGCTCTCGAACCTCTCTGCGCCTCACAGGCGGGCATGAGAGCGCGCCGTTGCACCGTCCCATCGCGTCCGCGCGAAACCAGACCAACTCGAGGAAGATCAACAAGCCATCGGGAAACGATCAAACTAATTCAGCCGGTGGATCCTGAAGGGTTCCAAAAGCCTGCGCGCACCTGAAGGGTTCCAAAAGCTGCCCGCACCGGCTTCGGACGTGGTTGGGCATGATCACCTCCCGTGTCGATGCGGCTGCTCTACCTGGTCTTGGTCCGACTCTGCGGCTGGCTCGCCTTGTTGGCCCGGTCATCGGCGTCGAAGGACGCCGAGTTGCCGCTCCTGCGCCACGAAGTGGCGGTGTTGAGGCGAACCAACCCGAAACCGCGGCTGGACTGGGCCGTGTCAATGCCGACCGAGCCCTGTTCAGCCTGCTACGCCGACACCTGCCCCGAGCCATGCTCACGCACCGGCTCGTCACACCTGCCACGATCCTGCGCTGGCATCGTCGCCTGGTCGCCAAGAAATGGACCTACCCGCACCGCACACCCTCAGAGCCGAGTTGACCGACCGGATGCTGATCTTCGGACAACGCCACCTACGCCGGGTGCTCACCGAATATGTCTGCCACTACACCCAGCAACGGCCCCACCGAGGCCCAAGTACTGCGCCCGCCGTCCCCTGCCCAGCG
>JALZAI010000304.1 GCA_030948475.1 Actinomycetota bacterium | reverse complement strand
CGACAGGATCAGTCGCGCGAAGCGGTAGCTCCGCGCCACCCGCTTCGGGGTCAGTCCGACGTGCGCCGTAAACTGAGCGCGGCTGTGGGACGACTCGTTGTACGCGGGCAGCGCAGAGTTCTACCGGAACACGTACGTCAAGGTCGCGGGCCGCTGGACCTACCTGTACAGAGCAGTGGATCAGCACGGCCAGGTGATCGATGTCCTGGTCTCGACCCGCCGCGCTGGCGCTGCTGCGCGCCGGCACGGCGCCTGTCGAGGTCACCGCCGATCGGGCGCCGGTTTACTCACGAGTGATCGACGAGCTCGTGCCTGCGGCTGGGCACGTCACCGAGTGCTACGCAAACAATGTCGTCCGTCGTTGCCTCGTCGCTGGGCGGCCAGGCCGCGGATGCCGCCGCGCGCTCGACGCACACCGAAGACAGAGATCAATGGGTGAGGAATATGAGCAGCATCCTCACGTTGTCACGGTGAGTGCCGCGACGTGACGCTCAACCCGCCCGACCAACGGCATTGCGGCCGGGACGTGACTGCCCCATTCCCGAGGTGGTCCGACACGGGCGGACAGTCGGCGTTCGCGGTCGCCGTTCGCACATTCCTCGAAGGAGAGCTAATGGACGTGCAGAACGCCTCGATCCTGATCACCGGCGCCGGGAGCGGCATCGGACAGGCCATCGCGCTGCGCCTCGCCGAGCACACACCTCGACTCACGCTCGTGGGTCGCCGTCAGCAACCCCTCGACGAGCTCGCGGACCGTGTCCGACAGCAGGGCGGCCAGGCCCAGGTGGTGACCGCGGACCTCACCGAACCCGGCGCGCCGCAGCGGGTGGTGGCCTCGGCGCGCGCCGAGTTCGGTGGGGTCGACGTAGTGGTCAACAACGCGGGCAATGTTCGCGCCGGCCGGCTCGAGGCCATCGAGGAGTCCGAGGTCGTGGCCCAGGTCGCGCTCAACCTGACGGTGCCGATCCTGCTCACCCGCGCGGCTCTCCCCGCCCTGCGGGAGTCCGACAGCGGACTGGTCATCAACATCTCCTCGGGGATCGGGCTGATCGCGATGCCGTTCTATGCGACCTACGCGGCGACCAAGGCCGGTATCGCACACTTCGGGGAGGCGCTGCGTCGTGAGCTGTACGGCGAGGGCGTGCACGTGCTGACCGTCTACCCCGGGGCGACCAGTACCCCGATGATGGAGTCCTCGAAGGCCGGCGCCGCGGAGGGCTTCGAGTACGAGCCCCCCGAGGCGGTCGCCGACGCCACCGTCGAAGCGATCCTGGACGGCAGCCTCACCGTCGTGCGGGGCGGCCAGCGGCGCCGCGAGATGATCGCGGCGAATCGCAAGGACCCGGCGGCGGTCGACCGGATGCTCGCCGAACGCAAGCCGCTGCTGGAGAAGGCCGTGGAAGCGCACTCAAGCATCTGATGCCCTCCGCCGGGCAGTGGCGCTGGCCCGCGCTGACCATGTTCACCGTGGGATACGGGGCGAACCAGTTCGTCCCGCTGCTCGCCGTCTACCGGCACACCCTCGGCCTCACCGACACCCAGGCCACCGCGGTCTTCGGCGTCTACGCACTGGGACTCATCCCCGGGCTGCTGGTGGGCGGACGGGCCAGCGACCGGTTCGGCCGGCGCACTCTGATGATCGTCTTCGCGGCGCTCTCGCTGCTGGCCACGGCCGTGCTGGCGGGCGGCCAGTGGGGCGTCGGATGGCTCTACGCCGGCCGACTGCTCACCGGCGTGGTGTCCGGCACCGTGTTCACCATCGGTACCGCCTGGGTCAAGGAGCTCTCCGACGGCTCGAACCCCGGGGTGGGGGCCCGTCGAGCGGGCGTCGCCCTGACCGCCGGGTTCGGAGTCGGTCCGCTGGTCGCTGGCCTCCTAGCACAGTGGGCGCCAGGGCCCGTGCTGCTCCCCTACCTGGTCCACCTGGCGCTGACCGTGCTGGCGCTCGCGGTCCTTCCCCGGGCCCCGGAAACCCGGACCCGCACCCGGGCCCACCCCCGGGAGTCCGGGACGAGGGCCCCGCTGTTGCCGGACTCGGCCCGTACCGCCCGGTTCCGCGGCATCACGATGCCCCTCGCACCGTGGGTCTTCGGCAGCGTGACCGTGGCTTTCACGACGCTTCCGGCCCACGGGATCGGTCCCGTCGCCGGACTGCAGGTGGCCGTCCCCGGCCTGCTCGCCGCTCTCGCCCTGGCCGCCGGGTACGGCGTCCAGTCGGCCGGTCGCCGGCTCCATGCCGCCGCTACGGCGCGTCACGGCGACGGGCACGTCGCCGCGGCGGTCGGCCTGGCCGTGGTGGTGCTCGGATGCCTGGCTTCGGGGTACGCGACGGCCCGGCCCGGCCTGTTCACCGCCGCCCTTGCCGCCGCGCTGCTCGGCGCCGGGTACGGGCTCTGCCTGAGCACGGGTCTGCGGGAGGTCGAGGAAACCGCAGCCCCCGACGAGTTAGGCGCGGTCGTCTCGATCTTCTACAGCCTCGCCTACGCGGGGCTCCTGGTGCCCTACCTGCTCACGTTCCTGGCGCCGCGAGTCGGTTACCCCTGGGGGCTCACCGCAACCGCCGCCGCGGCGGGACTTACCCTGGTGATCGTGTCGCGACCGCGCTCTGGTCGGGGGCCCGGCGCCCTTTCCACCCACGACGCTCGGTCGCGGCGCACCTGATCCAGGACAAGACCGCACCTCCCTCACCGAACAACCCGAACCGGGAGGCGATTCCCCCCAATCGACCAGAGCGGCGGACGGGTCACGAGCCGGTGCTCGGCGAGACGGAGCTTTGTGGCCGGCCCAATGAGGCTGACGAACATGCTTCTCGTGCCGAACGAGACTGGGTATCAGCACATCGCAGGCCGCCTCGGGGCACGAACGGACTGATCGAAACCTCCGCCGCCGTCACGCAGGTCGGAAATTCACCGCCCCGGCCTGGCGATGGCCGCGACGTCCCCAGCCCGTCGTGTAGAGCGGAGAGATTCGTGGGTTGGCAGCCTTATGACAAGAGCCCGGTGACAGGAGACTGTCACGCCGGGATCCGTGGGAGCCGGGGCTGAAACGGCCCCGGCTACCCGCCAGCGTGCGTTTGGGGTTACAGATCGGCGTACCACCGGGCGATCGCCGTGCCGATCTCGTCCGGTGAGTCCTCCTGCACGAAGTGGATTCCCGGCACGGTGACCTCGTGCTGGTTCGGCCAGGTGCGGGCGAAGTCGCGCTGCGGGCCGGTCAGGATCGCGCCCGGCTCGGCGTTGACAAGCAGCTTGGGAACCGGCGCCGAAGACAGCCAGGCGGCGTAGTCCGCGACGATGTCATGCACGTCGGCGGGATGACCGTCGATCGGGATCTCGCGGGGCCAGGTGAGGGTGGGACGCCGGTCTTCGCCCGGCTGCAGGTAGGGGGCGCGGTAGGCGTCCATCTCCTCGCCGGTCAGTGTGCGCAGCACCGACCCCGGCAGCATCGCCTCAACGAACAGGTTCCGGGTCAAGACCATGTCCTCGCCCGCGTCCGAGCGCATACCCTCGAACATGCCGCGTGCCGCCTCGGGCCAGTCCGACCAGCTGACCGGGCGGACGATCGCCTCCATGTAGGCAATGCCTTTGACCGCGTCGCGGCGCTGGTTGGCCCAGTCGAACCCGAGCGCCGACCCCCAGTCGTGGATGACGAAGGCGACGTTCTCGGTGACGCCCAGCGTCTCCAACAGGGCGTCGAGGTAGCGGCGGTGCTCCACGAACCGGTAGCTGGCGGGGCCGCTGTCGGGAAGCTTTTCGGAGTCACCCATACCGATCAGGTCCGGTGCGATGCAGCGGCCGTGCGGGCTCAGGTGTCCGATCACGTTGCGCCACAGGTAGGACGAGGTGGGATTGCCGTGCAGGAACACGATCGGATCACCATGGCCCGCTTCGACGTAGGCCATCCTCCGGCCGAGCACGTCCGCGTACTGCTTCGCCTGCGGTTGCGTCACGAGCGTTCGCCCCCTGTAACCATCCCCTTGCCGATGGCGCACCATAGGCAGACCACGTCCGACCAGACATCGACACGCCGTGAAGATCCGTTGCCGCTACGCCGTACAGCATCCTCGGCCTGCCGCCAACCGATCGACAGCCGGTCCAGATCGTCCTCGGGTCGTTCACCATCGCCATGGCGGTGGCGTCCAACTTGCCGCTCGGTTCCCGCGTCGTCGTCATCAACTCTCCACAGGCTAACCTGACCCGCGTCAGCGCCATTCAGGCCAGGCGCCCCTATCCGGCCCGTTATGCGGGCCAGCCAGCGGAGGAGCTGGCAACCGCGGCCCGGGTTCCCGTTGCCTTTCGGCCGCCGGCATTCGCTTCTCGGGTCATCCTTCGCCCGCTGGGAAACTCAGCCTTCCTCACCGTCGGCCTACGGAGCCGGCCGCTTCACAGCGGCCAGTCCTTCCACCCCAACTGGAACAGCCCATCGGTGGGCGAACGATGACGAGGCATCAACGAAGGTTCACTTGCGTTCACCCGCCCGGTCCTTCCCCGTGCCTGTAGTTTCCGGATGGCACGAGAAGGTCTGTTGCGTTGGCGAGTCCGCTGGCCGCGACACTGTCGGATGATCTGGTCGAGTTGTGCATCGTCGTCTGGTCCGTTCGGGTATCGGTTCCCGCGTGAGGTGATCGCTGTCGCGGTGCGCTGGTACCTGCGCTACGCGCTGTCCTAGCGCGATGTCGAGGAGCGGCTGGCTGAGCGCGGCATCGAGGTCGACCACGTCACGATCTAGCGGTGGGTCCAGACGTTCACGGCGGGGTCCATCGACCGCTGGTACGTGGACGAGACGCACGGAAGTTCTTTACCAGCACGCTGCGCTGCAAGCCTGGGCCGGTCGAGGTCACCACCGATCGGGCGCCGGTCTACCCGCGCATCGTCGAAGAACTTGAGCCCGCCGCGCGACACGTCAGCGAGCAGTACGCCCACAACGCCGTCGAGGCCGATCATGGCCGCCTCAAGGCGCGCCTACGACCGATGCGCGGACTCAAACGGTTGGCCTCTGCCCGCACGATCTCCAATCGCCATGCCCTCATACAGAACCTGCGCCGCGGGCAATACGAGCTCGCCACCGCGGTGGCCGCCCAAGATCGGCTACGCGTCGCCTTTGACGCGCTCGCGCTTATCCGCTGAGGGCAGCCAGGTCACCAGCGCGGCTTCCACGTGCACCGCGGAATGTCAACGCAACACCGCCCTCGATCGCCGTCGCTTGCCCGATGCCGGCGTCCGATCCGGTGATCAGCGCCGTTTGCCGGCCAGTCTCTCTTCTGCTGCTCGGTCAGTCGTCATGCTGCACCCCCAGTTCGGTGTTCGGGTGGGCGAGGCGCCAGGCTGCGTTGATCTGCCCGACGTGGGAGAACGCCTGCGGGATGTTGCCCAGCAGCTCGCGATTGGCCTGGTCGGCTTGTTCGGACAGCAGGCCGAGGTCGTTGGCGAAGGCGCTGGCTCGGCGAAAGACGTCCGCGGCTGGTTCGAGCTGCCCGCGGAGCGCCAGACACTCGACGAGCCAGTACGTGCAGATCAGGAAGCCGTTGGGTTCAGCGGACCAACGGCGGACGAGTCCGCCGGCGGCGAGCTGCGTGTCGATCGCGTCGATCGTCGCCGCCATGCGGGCGTCGCCAGCAGGCAGGAAGCCGACGAGGGGCAGGATGAGCACCGAGGCGTCCAGGTCATCGGAGCCGAAGGCGCCGGCGTAGGCGCCGAGCGATTCGCTCCAGGCCTGCTCCAGTACCGCGGCGTGCACCTGGTCGCGGGCCACGCGCCAGCGCGCCACGGAGTCGGGCGTGGCGCCGATGCGGGGGGCAAGTTTGACCGCCCGGTCCAGCGCGACCCAGCACATGACCTTGGAGGAGGTGTAGTGACGCGCGGCGTCGCGCGCCTCCCACATGCCGGCGTCGGGTTGCGACCATGCCTGCGCTGCGCGGTCGGCGAAGCCGACCAGTAGGTGCTGCACCGGGCCGTCGATCGCGCCCAGGGAATCACGTAGGACGTACGCGGCGTCGAGGACCTCACCGAGGACGTCGAGCTGCTGCTGCTCCCAGGCCTGATTACCGACGCGTACCGGCTGATTGCCGCGGTAGCCGGCCAAATTCGGCAGCTCGCGTTCGGTGAGGTCACGTTCGCCCTCGACGCCATACATAATCTGCACCAGCTCGTCGCCGAGGTGCCCGACAGCGTTGGCGAACCAGCTGTATAGGCGAGCGGGCTCGTGCGGACAGGCCGCAGCCACAGCGAGCGGATGGTGAGGCTCAGGTCGCGCAGCCAGGCGAATCGGTAGTCGAAGTTGAGTTCGCCGCCCAACACCTCGGGCAGAGAGGTCGTCGCCGCGGCGACCAAAGCACCGGACGGTTGGAAGGTGAGCCCCTGCAGCACGAGCGAGCTTCGGCGGACCTCGGCCGGAAAAGCTCCGCCGTAGCTCGTGTGCTGGGCGGCCCAGGACTGCCAGGCCGCAATCGTGTCGTCGGTACTTGCGCGGCCCGCAGTTGCTGACGGACGCCCCGACGCCGGTGGCGGCTCGAAGGACGCGGCGTAGTCGGCCCGGAGCTCGACCTCTGTCCTGCCGACACGGCGAAATCGGTAACAGCTCGACCGTCGGTGCAATTCCAAGTCACCGGCCCAGAACACGACAACCGCACGGGGGCGCCGCGTGCCTCCACGCCCACCTCGGTGACCCGAACGTGCGGCCGGGTTCGGCCGTATTCCATCCGGGGCGCGAACTCGCTGCACAGATGGACCGAACCGTCCAGGCCCTCGACGGTCCGCAGCAGTACATGTGGACTGCGCAATCCGATCTCATGGCCTCGGGCGCCGTGCTCCAGGGCCAGCGTGTCGGTGACCGTCGCGGTGCCGGTCGCCGTGACGAATCGGGTGCATAGCGCGAGGGTGTCCTCGACGTAGCGTCGCGTGGACTCAAAGCTGTCGGTCGGGTGCAGCGTCCAGTGACCGGCGTCGGGGTCGAGCAGCCGCCCGAACACCGATGGCGAGTCGAACCGCGGCACACACCACCAGTCGATCGAGGCGTCCCGGTCGACCAGCGCCGCCGAGGCGCAATCGGACAGAAAGCCGTAGTCACCGATGACCGGCTGCCGCCACGGATCGCCTGGTTGCGCCATGCCTGGTCTCCCTTCGGACGTCGCACTGTCGTTGGCGGGTTAGGAGAAGAAATGCGTCACCGGACGGGGAACCAACTCGCCATCAACGATGACGTCCACCTTCTCGTTGTAGAACGCGATCAGCCCGAGGATCGGCAGGAGCTGGCGAGTCGGGAACGCGTAGGCCCAGGCCAGGTCGGCATGGACGGCTCCATCGACGGCAACCGACCAATAGCTGCTGGTGTTTCCCTTGTACGGGCACGACGACACGGTGTCGGAGGGCACCAGATGCTCGAAGTTCACCACTTCCCGGTCGAAGTAGTAACGGGTCGGCAGGCCGGTCTCGAACACCATTACCGGCGCACTGGACTCGGCCAGCACCACACCCTGGAGCTCGATCCGAACCGTGCGAGTGGATCGCAGCGCGTCGACTCGGGTGTAGGGGTTTCGCGGATGCACGAAGACCTCCTCGTCCTCCTCGAACCACGAGTCGAGCGCCTCCCACGCGAAACGCACGGTCCCAGCGACGCCGGCCACGGCGTTGTCGGTGTAGACGTGCGCGGCGCCGGGCCGAGAACGGGCGCCCGCCCGCAGCCCGTGCCGCCAGGCCGTTCCCCGTCCGAGTTCTTCGGCGTGCTTTTCATCGACAAGCACGCCGGGTCCCACATCCTCGAGCGGGATATAGTACTGCGGGTAGTTCGGCCACTCCCACACGTAGAGCGCGTGGACGGTGTCGAGCACGGTAATCCCGCCCAGCGTCGCGCGAACGCGACGCGGCACCGCCTCCACGTGGTTGAGCGGTGCGATCATCTGCGGATAGTCCGAGATCGTCCGAGTCGTCTGCACTGGTACTCCTCGAGCGTCGGAGTGGCTGGCGGTGTGTGGGGTGCTTTTCACCCGTCAACAACGTGAGCGTCCTCGATGCCGCCCCGCCTTACAGAGCCAACTCCTTACCAGCCGAGTACCTAACCGGCGGTTCAGCCTGTCGAGTCCCGGACGGCGGCGAGCAGCCCGTCGAAGCCGTACCGCACGGCGCGCAGGCGCGAAGGTGTGCGGCCACGCCGGGATAGTGCTCATGCTATCGGTTGCCCGCGGCGACTAGCCCGACATGCACGTGCAGAATCTGGAGCGCCTCGTCGCAGCCGACATCATAAGGGTTGATCAGCAGGAACCGATGTCGCGCTGTCGGTTATCACGCTGCGAGTACCTGGGCTGCGAGCAAGCTCGCGGCTGAGAGCAACTGAGTCGGCGAAGTCCCGGCAGGGAAGTCAGTCGGCGATTCGCTGTGCCAACCAGCTCCGCAGTTCTGACGGGAGATGGCCAGCCTTTATAACCAGCGGGATGAGCGTGGAGTCGCGCAGGATCGCGTCGGAGACCATCCGGCTGGTGATTCCATGGTCGGGTCGGTTGACGACTTCGATCGGATCTCCGGCACCGAGGTCGCCCTCTTCGATGATGCGTAGGTAGGAGCCTGGGCGTGAGGCCTGAGCGAACCGCTTCACGAACCCAGGTTCGCCGATGCGAATCCCGAGTTTGAAACATGGCTGCCGAGGTTGTGCGATTTCGAGCAGCGTGGTCCCCACGCGCCACCGCTCGCCTATGACCGCCCCAGAGACGTCGACGCCCTCCGTGGTGAGGTTCTGACCGAACGCCGCCTCGCCGAGGTCGCGGCCGAGTTCGCTCTCCCAGGCTTGCGCTTCTTCGAGCGCGTAGGCGTAAACAGCCTTGTCGGGCCCACCGTGGACGGAGAGATCGGCCTGCTCGTCTCCAGCGAGGTTGACGCCCCGGACTGCGACGCGACCCTCAACAGGGTTCTTCCAGATCGCGGTCCTCACCGAAGCGCGGCCGCCTTGCACGGCCCGCGGCCGGCCGACATGGACGCTGACGAGACAGGCGGCTCCGCCGCTACGAACGGTCACTCGTCGATTGTCGACCTCACGAGTCACTTCGGAGTCATGCGCCGACCTAGGCCGCTGATCTAGCGATGTGAGCGCGCGGACGCGACAGCGGCCATGAGCGGAACGCTATGCCGCCAAGCCGATCTGATGATGATGAGCGTCCGTACTTCGATCGGCGCTCAAGCCCTGCGCGCTAGGACCCAATCACCGCGCAGAGGCGCTTCGGCAGCCAGAGCCAACCCGGCTCGGTCTCGCTCCTGCGCAGGGCAGTCGACGACGAGGCGGGCCCAACGAGGCGAGCGGTTCGGTGCTCGATGAGATCGTGCGCGAGGCTGCGAGGCAGATGCTCGCGGTCGCCCTGCAGGCGGAGGTGTCGGCCTAATTGACGCCCATGCCGAGGAGGTCGATGAGAATGGTCACCGGCCGGTGGTCCGCAACGGTCATCACAACGAACGCGAGGTGATCACGGCGGCGGCCCGGTGCCGGAGCTGGCGCCGCGCGTCAACGTCAAGCGCACCGATCCGGCCACTGGGGAGCGGAAACGGTTCGCTTTCGGCGATTCTGCCTGCGTGGGCACGCAAGTCGCCGCGGGTGGCCGAGGTGCTGCCGCTGCTGTACCTGCACGGCCTGTGCAGCTCGGATTTTCGGTCCGGCGTTGACGCAATTCCTGGGCACCAGCCACGGCCTGTCGGCGGCGACGATCACGAGGTTGACCAAGGACTAGCAGGACGAGGCGACGACGTTCAACAAAGCGGTCGCTGGCCGGGACCGACTACGTCTACTGCTGGGTCGACGGGATCCACCTCAAGGTCCGGCTGGAGCAGGCCAAAGTGTGCCTGCTGGTTATGATCGGGGTCCGCGCGGACGGCACCAAGGAACTCATTGCGACCCGCCTGATTTCTCCGGCTTGACGCATGCTGATATCGGCATATGATGGCGTTCATGGCACGAGCAGCGACGACGTCGGACGTCTTCAACGCGATCGCCGAGCCGCAGCGCCGGAAGATCCTGGTACTGCTGCGGGCGGGTGAGCGGCCGGTGACCGAGTTGGCCCAGGAGCTGGGGATGACCCAGCCGGGGGCGTCCAAACACCTTCGGGTGCTCCGGGAGGTCGGGCTGGTGCGGGACCGCAAGGCAGGCAAGCAGCGCCTTTACGGCCTTGACGCCCGCGGGCTGCGACCGGTCCACGAGTGGACCGACGGGTTCGAGCGGTTCTGGAACGAGAGCTTCGACCGGCTGGACGCGTACGTGCAGGACCTCAAGCAGGCAAGGCAGGAGGAGTGACGATGGCAGCGACAGGACGGGACGCGCCGGCGCAGTCAGCGACGGCTGACCGCGAGATCGAGATCACCCGGGTCATCAGTGCCGCACGGGAGCTGGTGTTCGAGGCGTTCACCGAGGTCCGGCACCTGTCGCGATGGTGGGGACCGGAGGGGCTCACCACCACCACGCGGGCGTTCGAGTTCGGCGTCGGCGGGGAGTGGGACTTCGTGATGCACGGACCGGACGGGACGGACTACCAGGAGTGGATCTGCTGGACCGAGATCGCCCCGCCGGCGCGGATCGCCCTGCGGCACGGTGAGT
>JALZAI010000271.1 GCA_030948475.1 Actinomycetota bacterium | reverse complement strand
CATGCTGGCCACCCTCGAGCCGTCCGACAGACTGAATCACGGCCGATGAACCGGCCAGCCACCGAATTTCCTTGAGTGCCCCAGCTGAAGGCGAAAGCTCAGAGTCGACCACCTCAGAAATGCTACGCGTGACCGCCTGACACCAACCGACGTCGACCCTCCAAGATCAAAGACCCCGCCTTCCGCTTCGTCGCCATTCCGGCACCCTCAATGACGCTGCCGCTCACGGCCGAATCCAGAACAACGATCGAAGCGCGCCTCGCGGACAAAGCAGAGCCGCCGGGGCACAGCGACGGCGTCCCTGCTACTCGAGCGGATCCGGCGCCTCCTGGAGCTCGCCGGCCGCGGCCTGCAGCTCAAGAGCGCAACGCTGCATCGACGCGACCCGCTCGCGGAGTGCCGCGGGCGCGTGCGGCTGGGTCCAGGCTGCAACGACCGCGGCCACCGCCGCATCGATGTCGCCGTGCTCCAGAGCGGTGTTTTCAGCCTCCCGCGCCCGACGCAGCGCCGGCGACGGGTTATCGAGCGTCCTCAGCGTCTGCAGAACATCGTCGCACGGCGCCTGCGGTCCGTCCCCTATGACCGCCTCGCCGAACCCGGGAAGGTCGACGGCTACCGCCCGAAACCCGGCGTGCGCCAGCCAGTCAAGGTGCTCGCGCCACATTGAGCGATCAGCCACACCGGCGTGGATGAGCAGGACGGCCTCTCCGCACCCAGCTTCGTCCTACGGAAGCAGGACGTAACCTTAGCCTTCGCTCGCTGCGCCGTGTTGACCGTGAAGCAGGAGCCTCGCCGAGATCGGGGGCGTGCCTGCTCCTCGCCCCAAGAGCACGACTGCGTTCCCTATCGGAGCCCCGGGGGGTCATGGCAGCAACACGCTGCCACTGTCCTGCGCGCTCGAGCCGAGCGACCCGGCCGGGAGGTTGCTACCGAAACCCGAACTCGCTGGCACCGGTGGTGTGCGCTCGGTCGCGTGGACGAAGTAAACGTGCGAGCCACGATTGGTCTACCCGCAAGATCGCGGCACCGTACTGGCCCGGCGGCGTCGTGCTGATCGAGCCCGGTGCGATCTGCGCGCGACCTGCGTTGCTCGACGATGCCGCCGAGGATCTGCTCGATTGAACGGCGGACCGCCTGGGCCTTGTCCCTGAAGGACGCGACCCGGGTCTGATCCGTCGTGGGGTTTAGCGGTGGTGCTTCTTGTGCTTCGGCGCTTTGAGCGTGACGGTCTGTGAGAGCGTCCTGGAGCGACCGCCGCCGAGGATCTGGGTGATGTGGAGCTTCGCCTTCAGCGTGTGGCGGCTTGCGAGCAGACGCTTGCCGCGGCGGCTCAGCGGGATCTTCACGGCCTTCGACTGTCCGGCGATGAGCGTCAGTCCGGGCGCTGAGCCGACCGTGACCACGACCTGGCGAGTCTTCGGCTTGCGAGCGGTGACCGCGATGATCTTGTGGCTGCGGACCTTCTCGGTCACCGCCATCCGGAACGCGAGCTTGCAGGTGGCTCCTGTGGCTCCCGCGCAGGACACCCGGACGCTCGCGGTCGTGCCCTTGACCTTGGCGTGGCCGATCGACGTGTGGCCGTTGCCAGGCCGCGGCGGGGTAGCCGGGATCTGTACGGTCGCGTCGGGCCCGGCGAAGGTTCCGAAGTCGCTGGTCGCGACCGCGCGATAGTGCAGCGTCCCCGCGGGCAGGCCGGACACCGCCGCGCTGAACGCCGTCTGGGTCTCCGACGGTGCCAGGGACTGAACCGCCGTGCTCTGCCCGTAGCTGGTCGTCGGGCCGAACTCGACCCGCACCTGCACCAGGGCGCCGGCGGGGTTCACCGATCCGCCAAGCGTCGCCGTGCCGACTGCAGCCCCGCTCGGGGGAGCGCTCAGCACGTTCTCGGGCTGGTAGGTCTGCGCAAACAGCGCCCGTGGACCGTTGGTCGTGTTCGTGAACGCGAAGAACGGCGTACCGACCGCGTTAGCGGGGCACGCGGCACCGTCCTGGGTGAACGGATCGGCCGGGCACGTCGACGCGACCGGCTGTCGCACGTCGGTGATGCCGTCGTCAGACGTGACTGGGACTGTGCTCGGAATCGCGCCGGTGTCGATCTTGAACACCGGGTTCGCGGGATTTCCCTCGAAATGACCGACGAACGTCGTGGTCGCGCCATTCTGCGTCTCATGCCAGGACACGTACGGGGTGTTGTGCGAGAACACGATGTCCGGTCGCGTCGAGTCCAGGCCGCTGTGGGAGATCGGCTGTCCGTTGTTGAGCAGGTCGAAATGGTCGCCCGCGGCGTCCAGCCGCGCGACGAACACCGAGTGCAGCCCTCCGTTGGCGCTGCTCTCATCCCAGGCGATCCACGGCGTAGTCGCCTTGCCGGCGACCAGCGTCCCCGCGGTCACCGTGGGGTTCTCGGCCCCGGTGCCGGCATTCAGACCGGTCGCTGACGCCGCGTCGAGCGAGCATGCTTGCTCGTTGGCGGTGCTCTGTCCGCACTCGCCGAGTCCGCCGTGACTTGTGTCGAGAACGTTATTGGCCGCTGTCTTGCCGGCGGTGCCGAGCCCGACAACCTGCCAGTGGAAGCCGCCGTCGCCAGCGCCGTCCGGAACCGCCCGCGCGGCGAACACCATGTCGGCGTTGAACAGACCATGACTGCTCGGATGGCCGCCGTTTGAGTCGCTGTTCTCGTACTACACGGTCCAAGGAACCGTGTCGTTCGGGCCGGTGAACGCGATATCACCCTCGATCCCGCTGCGGCTGGGGTCGATGTTCAGCGAAGGGTCGAGCTGACCGGCGCCGGGACCCTGGACGCGGTCGATCCCAACCTGCTGAAAGCAGAAGTTGCCGACGCTCGAGCCGTGGTTCGGCTTCGTGGCGGCGGGGCATGCACCCGCCGTCGCCGGGACCGCG
>JALZAI010000252.1 GCA_030948475.1 Actinomycetota bacterium | reverse complement strand
ATCGCGGCCAGTCGGGCCAGCGACGGCTCGACCCGGGAGCGGCCGGCCGCGAGCTCGACGGCCACCGGTTGCCCGGCGTGCCGAAGGTCGAGCGCGAAGTCTGCTGCCGTCCCCCGCAACTCGGGTTCGACGGTGAGCGCCCGGAGTATGACGGTTGCCATCTCGGGGGCAACCCCCGCGGCGTCCAGGCGCTGCCCGACATCCGCGCGCCAGCGCGTTGCCGTACTCGGCTGCACCGGCGCGGACCCGGGCCACGGCAGTTGCCCGGTAACCGTGTGCAGCGTGACCGCGCCGAGCATGAACACATCGCTGGCCGGGGTCGGCAGGTAGTCCGCGCCGAGCGTTGGGTCGGCGTACTCGGGTGTCGTCCGAACCGGCGCGAGGTCACCGAGCAGACGGGCCACACCGAGATCGGCGAGCAGCGGCAGGCCGCTCTCGGTGAACAGCACGTTCGCCGGCGTCACGTCACCGTGCACGACGGACGCGTTGTGCGCCTGCGCCAGCGCCGCTGCCACCGGGGCGAGGGCGGTGATCGTTTCCCCCGGCGTCAACCGTCCGCGCGAGGCAAGCACGCTGGCCAGTGATCCGCCGGACGCGAGGTCGAGCACCAGCACCACGGCACCGTCGATGTGGACGAGCCGGTGCAGCCGGACCAGATGCGGGTGATCAAGCGCGGACAGCAGCGCCGCCTCGGACAGCGCCGCCTGACGCTGGGCCGGGTCGATGAGGGGGATGCGTTTGAGCGCGACCGCGGCGTCGGTCGCGCGTACCCGTCCCTGCCAGACCTCGCCGAAACCGCCCGCCCCGATCAGCCGCTCGACCCGGTAGCCCGGCAGTCGCCACGGCGCGCTACGCATGCCGCAAACGCTAGGTCCCTGGGCGGGCAAACCGGCGTTTGTCCACAGGACAGGTCTGCCTCGGTGTCAGCGCCGGGTTCTACCCTCGAAGCCATGCCACTGTTCGGTGCCCACGTCGATTCCGTTGACCCGCTCGCTGCCGCCGAGGCGACCGGCGCCGAGGCGGTCCAGTTCTTCCTGGCCGACCCGCAGGGCTGGAAGAAACCCGTCGAGCACGAGCACGCCGACGCCTTGCGCGCCACCGCCCTGACGATCTACATCCACGCGGCGTACCTGGTCAACGTCGCGAGCACGAACAACAAGATCCGGATCCCCAGCCGCAAGATCCTCGCCCAGCACGCCGAGGCTGCCGCCGGCATCGGGGCCAGGGGACTGATCGTGCACGGCGGACATGTCGGTGCCAACGACGACCCCGCCGTGGGCTTCGACAACTGGCGCAAGACCTTCGAGCGCGCGCAGCAGGCCGGTGGCTTCCCGCTGCCCATCCTGATCGAGAACACCGCCGGCGGCGAAAACGCGATGGCCCGCCGGTTCGACCGGCTCGCCATGCTGTGGGACGCCGTCGGCGAGTACGGGCCCGGCTTCGTCCTGGACACCTGCCACGCCTGGGCCGGCGGCGAGGACCTGGCCGGCATCGTCGACCGGGTCAAGGCGATCACCGGGCGCATCGATCTCGTGCATGCGAACAACTCGCGCGACAGTTTTGACTCCGGCGCCGATCGGCACGCGAGCTTCGAGGCCGGGACGATCGACTCCGAGCTCATCGCCGCGGTATGCCGCGACGCCGGGTGCGATGTGATCGTCGAGACGCCGGGCGGTCCCGAGGGTCAGGGCGCCGACCTCGACTTTCTACGCAAGCACCTGCGCTAGCGGTTACCTAGCAGTTCGCTGCTCGCCGAGTCCGGCCGCGAAGCGAGCTTCATGCGCGGGTCGACGCACGGCGCGGCATGAAGATCGCTTCAGGTCGGTGGCAGCTATTGCTCCGCACGTGCCAGCTTGGACGGCCACCAGATCTTTCGCCCGATCTCGAGACCGAGCGCGGGCACCAGGATCGAGCGCACCAGGATCGTGTCCATGAGCACGCCGAACGCGACCGCAAACCCCAGTTCGGCGAGGAAAACGATCGGCAGCACCCCGAGCACCACGAAGGTCGCCGCAAGCACCATGCCTGCTGAGGTGATCACGCCGCCGGTCACGGCCAAGCCGCGCAGGATGCCCTGACGGGTGCCGAATTCGAGTGTCTCCTCCCGCACGCGGGTCATCAGGAAGATGTTGTAGTCGATGCCGAGAGCCACCAGGAACACAAACGCGAACAGCGGGAAGGCGGGGTCGGCGTTCTTGAAATGGAACACGTGGTTGAACACCAGCGCGCTCACCCCGAGTGTCGCAGTGAACGAGAGCACGACCGTCGCGATCAGCAGGATCGGTGCGATCAGCGCCCGCAGCACGATGCCGAGCACGATAAGGATCACCAGCAGTACCACCGGGATGATCAGAGTCCGGTCGTGGCGCGAGGCGTCCTGAACGTCGAGGTTGATCGCCGACTGGCCGCCGACGAGTGCGTCGGCTCCAGGGATTGTCTGCACCGCGCCCCGGATGTCGCGAACGGCCGCGTACGCGGGTTGCGTGTCGTAGCTGTATTTCAGCGTCGCGTCCACGAGTAGCTTCCCGTCGACCGGCCGAACCTGCAGTTGCGGCGGCGGACAGCTCTGCGTGCCGGCCGGACCGGCGGCCTTGCCGCCGTTGGCCTTGATCGCCGCCGCGAGCTTGGCATAGTCGGTCTGCACACAGATCGCGTTGGCCGCCTGCTCGACGCCGGACACCTTGCGCACAGCCGCGATCACCGCGTCAGCCTTGTCGGCGTTGGTCAGAATCACAGCAGGCGCCCCGGCGCCGGCGGTGAAGTTGGCGTCGTAGATGTGTTGCCCGACCACGGCGTCCGGTTTGGTGGTGAACCCGTCCACGGTCGAGAGGCCCGCCGTCTTCAGGCCGCTGATCGCGATGACGCAGGCCACCAGCACAAGAGCGGTGATCGTCCAGGCGCGACGCGGATGCCGGCCGAGCGCATTCGCGAAACCGCTCCACATGCGGTGCGTACTGGCGATGTCGGAGTGGTGGTCCATCCGCGGACGCCGAGGCCAGAAGATCCAGCGCCCCGAGATGACCAGGAAGGCGGGGAGCACGGTCAGCATGATGAGGACCGTGCAGAAGATGCCGATGGCGCAGACCGGGCCGAGGCTACGGGTGGAGTTCAGGTCGGCGAGCGTCAGGCAGATCAGCCCGAGGATCACGGTCACCGCCGACGCGGCAATCGGCGGCGCTGCGCCCTTCCAGGCCGCGATCATCGCGTCGAGCCGACTGTCGAACTCGTGCAGTTCCTCGCGGTAACGACTGATCAGCAGCAACGCATAGTCGGTGCCGGCCCCGATCACCAGTACGGACAAGATGCCCTGGCTTTGCCCGTTGAGGGTGATTGTGCCGTTTTTCGCCAGCGGGTAGATGACGAGAGCCGCCGCGCCCAGCGCGAGGCCCGCGCTGAACAGCGGGAAGAACCAGAGCACCGGGCTGCGGTAGACGATCAACAGCAAGATGATCACGACGATTCCGGCGAACAGCAGCAGGGATCCGTCCAGACCGGAGAACGCGTCGATGAACGCGGTGAGGATGCCGCCCGCACCGGCCGAGTGGACGGCCAGCCCGGCCGGTGCACCCTTGCGAGCGGCGTCGATGATCTTGTTCTCGGTGTTGACGAGGTCGGGGCCCTTGACCTCCTTGGCGCCGTTCTTGCCGACCAGCGGAACCGAGGTGGCAGCCACCGAGCGGGTGAACTGCGGTATGCCGACCTGGTCCGAGGCAACGCCTTTGAGCGAGCGGAATGCCGCCGCGTCCGCCGCGATCTTCTGTCGGTCCGCCGCGGTGAGCCCGGAGGCGCGCTCGTACACGATGAAACCGGGAATGGTCTGGACCGAGTTGAACCGTCCGGATGCGTTGGCGACCTTCGTCGAGTCCGCCGAGCCGGGCAGATAGGACGAGTTGTCGTTCTTCTGGACGTCACCCAACTTGCCCTCGAACGACCCGCCGGCCAAGCCGACGAGGAAGAACACCGCGGCGAGCGCGGCCATTACCCATACGGTCTTCGGCCGGCGACGCTTCTGCTTCGAGGCTTGCGAACCTCCGGCGGCGATCACGTCCGTCCTGCTCATTCTCGTCCTCATCTCACTCTGCTCGCGGTTCGCCATACCGTAGCGAGAAGCACCGACAGTTGCCGATGGGGTTTCTCCCCCGATCAACCCTGACATTTGTCTTGGGCGGTGCGGTCCTGGGCAGGGGGCGGCTCTGGTGACGGGTAACCTTGGGACGCGTGGGTGAACTGCGGATGATCCGCGCGGGACTGGTTCGGTACGAAGACGCTTGGGCGCGCCAGCGAGAACTGCACGAGGCCGTCGTCGCGGGCAGCGAACCCGACACCGCGCTGCTGCTCGAACACCCGCCGGTCTACACCGCCGGCCGGCGCACCGAGGCCTGGGAGCGGCCCCTGGACGGCACACCGGTCATCGACGTCGACCGCGGCGGCAAGATCACCTGGCACGGCCCCGGTCAACTCGTCGGATATCCCATCGTCCTGCTACCGAGGCCCCTGGACGTGGTCGCTTACGTGCGGCGGCTGGAGGGTGTGCTCATCGAGGTCTGCGCCGAGCTGGGCGTGAGTGCCGGACGGGTGGACGGGCGCAGCGGCGTGTGGCTGGCCGCCGACGCATCGCGCCGCGAGCGCAAGATCGCCGCGATCGGCATCCGCGTCGCGCGTCGAGTGACGCTGCACGGCTTCGCGCTCAACTGCGACCCGGACCTGAGCGGGTTTGACCGCATCGTCCCGTGCGGCATCGCCGACGCCGGCGTGACCTCCCTGTCCCAAGAACTCGGCAGGGACGTCACGGTGGCCGAGGCGCTCCCGATCGTCGAGCGACTGCTGCCTTCGCTGAGCGCCGTGGCGGTTCTCGCATGACGGTGGTGCAACCCGAAGGACGCCGGATGCTGCGCGTCGAGGCGCGCAACAGCGAGGTACCGATCGAGCGCAAGCCGGCGTGGATCAAGACACGCGCCAAGATGGGTCCCGCCTACACCGAGCTGCACTCGCTGGTGAAGCGCGAGGGCCTGCACACCGTGTGCCAGGAAGCCGGCTGCCCCAACATCTACGAGTGCTGGGAGGACCGCGAAGCCACCTTCCTCATCGGCGGCGACCAGTGCACCCGGCGCTGCGATTTCTGCCAGATCGACACCGGCCGCCCGCAGGCTCTCGACCGGGACGAACCGCGTCGGGTTGCCGAGAGTGTCCAGGCGATGGGGCTGCGTTACGCCACGATCACCGGCGTCGCGCGCGACGACCTGGCCGACGGCGGAGCCTGGCTCTACGCCGAGACGGTGCGCCAGATTCACCAGCTCAATCCGGGAACCGGTGTCGAGTTGCTCGCCCCGGACTTCAACGCGGTCCCGGAACTGCTGGCCGAGGTGTTCGACAGCCGTCCCGAGGTGTTCGCGCACAACGTCGAGACGGTGCCTCGGATTTTCAAACGCATCCGCCCCGGCTTTCGCTACGAACGCTCACTGGGCGTACTGCGGGCCGCCCGTGCCGATGGGCTGGTGACCAAGTCGAATCTGATCCTGGGCATGGGCGAGGAGCGCTCCGAGATCACCCAGGCGCTGCAGGACCTGCACGACGCCGGCTGCGAACTGATCACGATCACCCAGTACCTGCGGCCGTCCCCGAAGCACCATCCGGTCGAGCGCTGGGTGAAGCCGGAAGAGTTCGTCGAGCTGCGCGCCGAAGCCGAGCAGATCGGTTTCGTCGGCGTGCTGAGCGGGCCATTGGTGCGCTCGTCCTACCGCGCCGGACGCCTGTACCAGCAAGCCGTCACCGCCCGCGCCTGACGTAGTCAGTGCCAGTCGGTACGGAACTCGATGTTCGACGACCAGATGTGCTCGTGGATCACGCCCTGGGCCGGGTTCGCCGCCGAATATTGCGCGCCGTTTCCTGCGTAGATCGCTACGTGGTAGGACGACCCTCCGCTGAGGTAGTAGATCAGATCACCCGGCCGCGCCGAGGATCGCCGGATCCTGTGCATGTGGCGGGCCGCGCGCTGCGCGTCGGACTGGTGCGGAAGTATCGCTACGTTCGCGTGGTAGTAGGCGTACATGCTGTAACCGGAGCAGTCGAAACCGCGCGGCGACGCGCCGCCCCAAGCGTAGGGGTCGCCGAGGTGTCGCCGAGCAACCGCAACGATTCGGCGCCCCGGTGTCGATACCCGACGCGCGGCGACGATCCAGGCTTGCGGCATCCGGCGCAGGGTCACCTTCGTACCCACGACGGCGCGGGGCAGCACGGCGCGGAAAGCGCGATTGCGGCCGTGCGAGCCGCGCTGGTCGGCGTGTACCCACTTGCGGCACCTGCCCGAACTCCACACGCACATCCAGGCCGAGCTGGACGGGGCGGTGCGGTCGTATACCCAGCCCTGGACGACGGTGTTGCCGTCGCGGTACTGGTAGGCGCGGGCGACGCCGCCGGAGTAGCGGGCCGCAGCGGCGGCCGGCCCGGCGGTGACGACCAACGCGCCCAGCAGTCCGGCAAGGACGACGAGGGACGTGAGGACTCGAGAGCGCACGCGGGGTCTCAGCAATCTCTAGGAACAGCCAGCGGGGTGCCGGCCTGGCCCAGTATTCATAACAAACTGATAACTGCCAAGTTACGAAACGGATCTCGACCAGCTCGCGTGCGCAGTACCGACGGCCCTTATCCTTGTGTCATGGCGAAACGCGCGGCCCCGGCAAAGGCGCCGAAACCCACCCGCGCGGAGAAGAAGGTCACCCGCGCCGCCAAGAAGCAGGGCCGCCGGCAGACGTGGCGCAACCTCGCGCAGGCGTTCTCACTCACCCGCAAGCAGGACGCCAAGCTCGTCCCATACATGATCTTGTTCGGCGCCCTGGCCGCAGCTCTGGTGTTCCTGCTGGTGTTCTTTCTCATCGGCTCTGCCCTCACGCCGATCCCGTTCGCAGTCTTTGCCTTCGCGATCGTGGCCATGTTCGTGTTCAGCCGCCGCGCGCAGCGCGCGATGTTCAGCCAGGCCGAGGGGCAGCCGGACGCCGCCGGCTGGATGCTGCAGCAGCAGTTGAAGGGCGACTGGCGGCTGCAGCAGGGCATCGCCGGTACCACCCATCTCGACGCTGTCCACCGCCTGGTCGGACGTCCGGGCGTGGTCCTGGTTGGCGAGGGCGCCGGACATCGGGTGCGCGGGCTCATCGCACAGGAGAAGCGAAAGATCGCCCGCGTCGCCGGCGACACGCCGATCTACGACGTCATCGTCGGGACGGCAGACGGCGATCTGCGCCTGGCCAAGCTGCAGCGGTACTTGGTCAAGCTGCCGAACAACCTGTCCAAGCAGGAGGTCAGCGCGCTGGAAAAACGGCTGGGCGCGCTCGGCGGGGCACGTCCGCCCATGCCGCAGGGCCCGACGCCGCAGGGCGCGAAGATGCGCAACATGCAGCGGACGGTCCGCCGGCGCTCATGACTGCGCCTACATCGCAGGCCTACCGAGGCGAACGGCTCGGCCTGCCCGAGGCGGGCCCCGGTTCGCTGTCGACGACTGGCCAGCGACTGGGAGCCTTCATCGTGGACGCGTTGGCGTCCGGTCTGGTGGCCGGGCTGTTCGTGCAAGTGCTGCGCCACAACGCGGGCGGCGACGTCGCGAGCCGGTTTCCGGGATCGTGGAGCCTTATCCCGTTCGCGATCGACTACCTGGTCGGCTTGCTCATCGCGGGCCGCACGCTGGGCATGTACCTCTTCGGTCTGCGCGTCATCCGCGTCGACCGCGCCGCGGCGGTCGACCCGTGGCGAGCGCTCGTTCGCACGGCGCTGCTCGCGATGCTGATTCCCGCCGTCGTCTGGGACCGGGACGGTCGTGGCCTGCACGACCGCCTCACCGACACCGCGGTCGTGCGCGCGTGATCGCCGCGCCCCGCGACCGCCGCCACGCCCCGTCCGCAACATCCCGGAAACACGGGAAGGAAAGTATCTGACCCAGCTCCCGCGACCATCACTGAAACGGTACGGAGGACAAATGTTCAGCAGTTCCGACGAGGTCCTGAGCTTCATCAACAAGGAGGGCGTGGAGTTCATCGACGTCCGCTTCACCGATCTGCCCGGCCAGCAGCAGCACTTCAACGTCCCGGCCGCGACTCTGCCCGAGGACTTCTTCACCGAGGGCGTCATGTTCGACGGCTCGTCGATCCGCGGGTTCGCCGCTATCCACAAGTCGGACATGAAGCTGATCCCGGATGTGGCGACGGCCTTCGTCGACCCGTTCCGCGCCGCAAAGACGCTCAACGTCAACTTCTCCATCGTCGAGCCGCGCACCGGAGAGCCCTACGAGCGCGACCCACGCCAGGTCGCCTCGAAAGCCGAGGCATGGCTGAAGTCGACCGGAATCGCCGACACCGTCTACTTCGGTCCCGAGGCCGAGTTCTACGTCTTCGACGACGTCCGCTTCCAGACCTCGCAGAACGAGGGTTACTACCACATCGACTCGATCGAGGGCGCGTGGAACACCGGACGCATCGAGGACGGCGGCAACCGCGGCTACAAGACCCGCTACAAGGGCGGCTACTTCCCGCTTCCGCCAGTCGACCACTTCGCCGACCTGCGCGACCAGATGTCCACTGCCCTGATCCAGTCGGGCATCGCTATCGAGCGCGCCCATCACGAGGTGGGCACCGCAGGCCAGGCCGAGATCAACTACCGGTTCAACACGCTGACCGCCGCGGCCGACGAGGCGCTGAAGTTCAAGTACATCGTCAAGAACGTGGCGTGGGCCAACAGCAAGACCGCGACCTTCATGCCCAAGCCACTGTTCGGTGACAACGGCTCGGGCATGCACTCGCACCAGTCGCTGTGGAAAGACGGATCGCCGCTGTTCTACGACGAGCTGGGCTACGCCGGGCTGTCCGACACCGCGCGCTACTACATCGGCGGCTTGCTGCATCACGCGGCATCGCTGTTGGCGTTCACCAACCCGACGGTGAACTCCTACCACCGCCTGGTGCCAGGTTTCGAGGCGCCGGTCAACCTGGTCTACAGCTCGGGCAACCGGTCGGCCTGCGTGCGCGTGCCGATCACCGGCACCAACCCGAAGGCCAAGCGCATCGAGTTCCGCATTCCCGACTCGTCCTGCAACCCGTACCTGGCCTTCTCCGCGATGCTGATGGCCGGCGTGGACGGCATCCGTAACAAGATCGAGCCGGCGCCCCCGGTCGACAAGGACCTCTACGAACTGCCGCCCGACGAGGCCGCCTCGATCGCCCAGGTGCCCGGTTCGCTCGGCGCCGTGCTTGACGCGCTCGAGGCCGACCACGAGTACCTCATCGAGGGCGGCGTGTTCACCGAGGATCTGATCGGAGCCTGGGTGGACTACAAGCGGGTCAACGAGATCGACCCGATCCGGCTGCGCCCGCACCCGCACGAGTTCGAGCTCTACTACGACGTGTGACCTGACCTGACGTTGGAGGCCCCGGATTCCGGGGCCTCCACAGTTTGAGATGCGGCAAAATCAAGATCGATTCCGCAGAAGATTCGCTCCGGCGCGCGTAGGCGGCCAGCTCGCCGGGCCGCGCGTACGGCGCGCTCGATTGCCCACGGGCCTTCCGGTCGTCCGATCTTATTCATGACGAGGGTCAGCCCGCCCCCCGGGGTGACCGAGCTAACCCCCGATGCGGCGTGCCGTATGACGGATCCCCAAAGGGTGAAGGGGTGAGCGACATAGGAGGACGCCCCGGAGCTGCGAGGAGTCGCGCCGTAGAACGGTATTGGGACTGGCCGCCGGTGATCTCGCCGGTCGTGCCGGCTGCAACGATGGCTCGCATGAACGGCGAACGCGGCAATCGACTGACTCGGATCGGGGCGGGTTTGCTCCGCGTTCGATGGTTCGTCCGAGCGCCCATCCGGCTCTACCGAGCCAGGCTCGGCGTCATCTTCGGCCACCGGCTGCTGATGCTCGAACACGTGGGACGCAACACCGGACAGCGGCGCTTCGTCGTCCTTGAAGTGGTTGACCACCCGGCACCCGCCCGCTAGGTCGTGGTTTCCGGCTTCGGCACCCGTGCGCAGTGGTTTCGCAACATCGAGGCCAACCCGCAAGTACGCGTCTACCTCGCCAGCCACGCGCCGGCGCGCGCCATTGCGCGGCGACTGGACGCGGCTGTGGCGACCGCCGCACTGGGCCGCTACGCCCACGCGCACCCTCGCGCATGGGCGAAGCTGCGACCAGTCCTCGAGGACACGCTGGGAACCAGCATCGAGGAACACGGCATCGAACTGCCGATGATCGCCCTCGACGTCGTCGCCCACCTGCATCCCGGTGGCGCTGACCCGAGTCGATAGCCAATCCCTAACGGGCTTGTCGGTGGCAGCGTCAGACATAGGGGCGGGTAATCAGTTCCACGTAGTAACCAGCTGGATCCAGCTCACTGGAAAACGGTGTCGAGTACCAAGACGCGCATCGAGCGCAACTTCGATCCGAGCGCGATCCGGGCCACGCGGAAATTGAGCGCCGCGAGTGCCGCCGGATCGCGCGCGGATGAAGACGCCGCCGAGCCCGAGCACCCTGTGCCTGTCTGCTTCGCTCATCGCCCTCACGTTGCGATTTCCTTCGGTGGATCAACGTGTTCTGGTGCCGGTTCGCTAGCGAGCGCCACGGGTTCTCAGACGCAAAGGTCCGGCCGGAGATCGCGTCGGCCGGCTTGCCGACGATGAACATCCGGAACTGCTGCAGCGTCTCGGTCATGGTCGTCGACTATCGTGTGCTGCTGTTGCCATGCGCGCCGTTCGTACCGCCGGGTGGGTGTGCATGCGAGTGTCCGTGCGAATGCACGTGGCTGGCCGCATCCGCTGACGGCGATGGACCGACTAGCGGATCTCCGGCCCGCAAGGGCGCCTTCTCGAAGCGGCCCTCGTGCGCGAGGATCGGGCGACGATCCCCTTGGAGTTCAGGGTGCTTGTCCTCGAGGCGCTGCCGCCCGTCCCACTCGCGGCGCAGCTGCGTGACGTACTCGCGGTCGGCTCCGTACGTCCCCTTCCAGGTCTGCGGCATCTGCTCCATCGAGCGACCCGCATCGACGGTCCCGCCCAGGGTTATCCGGGACGGCACTTTCGCGCCATCACCACCGCACGCCGGGCATCCTTGCCGGCCGTCGTCCGAGAGCGCCACGATGCGTTCGAAGCGGTGCCCGTCGGGACACCGGTAGTCATACATCGGCATCGGCTCACCAGTTCTCGATGGACCTCGCGAAGATAGCGGCGATGTCGTCCTCGGTCGGCGTGCGCGGGCAGGTTGCGAGCAGGCGCTGCTGTTTCATCGTTCCGGGGACGAGATCCGCGATGTCGGCCTCGGTGTAGCCGACCTCGCCGATGCCGTTCGGGATGCCGATGTTGCGCATCAGATCGATCAGCACCCACGGGAGTTGTTCGGAGGCGTCGTTGAGCTTGTCGGCGCGGGGATCGAGCATGGCCGCGGCCTGCAGATGCCGGTCCGGCGCGCTGTCGAAGCTGAACCGGAATGCCTCCGGAGCTGTCAGCGAGACCGACATCCCGTGCGGCACCATCGGTTCGTCCTGCGGGTAACCCGGCGGGTGGAAGTCCTTCACCATGCCGGCGATGGGGTAGGCGTTCGCGTGCGGGATGTGCACCCCGGAATTGCCGAAACCCATGCCGGCGAAGGTCGCTGCCATCATCATGTCGCTGCGCGCTTGCAGCTCGGATCCCTCGTGCACCGCACTGCGGAACGATTTCGCGATCAGCTGCATCGCCTTTTCACACCACAGATCCGAGACCGGGTTGGACCCGCAATACGTCACGCGCTCCTCAGGCAACTTATGATCGAAGCTCGTGTACCACCGGGCGGTGTAGGACTCGACCGCGTGACAGACGATGTCCATGCCCGCCGACGCCGTCACCTCTTTCGGCAACGTCATCGTCAGCAACGGATCGATGATCGCCAGAGTCGGACGCAACCGCCAATGACTGATCCCCGTCTTCACCCGCATCGACAGCACGTCGAGAACGCACATCGCGGTGCTCTCCGAGCCGGTGCCCGCCGTCGTCGGAATCGCGATCAGCGGCTTGAGCTGCCCCCTCGGCGCCTTCGCCTTACCGATGGGCTTGTTGAGGTAATCCATCAACTCGCCCTCGTCGGTCGTTATCAGGTTGACGGCCTTCGCAGTGTCGATCGCCGAACCGCCGCCCACCGCGATGAACCCGTCCCACGGCCCCTGCCCACGGGCGTAGCCGGCCGCCTTGTCCATGCTGTCGTCAGTCGGCTCGACATGGACTCCGTCGAAGATCTCCGACGAGATCCCGTTCGCCGTCAGCAAATCGGCGATCCGCTGCGGAATCCCCGTGCCGTTGATCGTCGAGTCGGTGATGATCAGCACCCGCTTGACGTTGAACTGACTCATCTCGAAACCGACCTCGTCGAGCGCGCCAGCACCGAACTTCAGCGGCGGAGCTCCCCAGGTGAAGATCGTTTCTTCAGTCAACTCGGGTGCAGTGTCGGTACTCATTGCGGCGCCCCCTTGCTAGCTGTAGCTGCCGGCCGATGCCACCCGCAGTTGACTCATCTGATCGGGATCATGACCGAACACCATCGTCGCGTTGCTCTCCTCGGCGATGCCGCGCAACTTCTCAACTGAGGCGAACCAGCTCTCCAGGTTGTTGACGATCGCGGCCGGGACCGGAGGCGGTCCGAAGCTGTCGCCCATGTAGACCGCGTCGGCGGTGAAGATCATCGTCCCGCTGTCGGGGAGGTCGACCCGCATCGACATGCTCCCCGGAGTGTGGCCAGGGGTCTGAATGAAACTCACGCCGGGCAGGAATTCGGCGTCGCCGGAGACCGTCTCGAACTCCAGGTCTTCGTAGTCGGCCTTGAGGTGCGCGCCGGTGAACGGCCCGTCGTAGCCGAAGGCGAACTCCTTCTCGACGTCGCTGCACACCAGTCGTGCCTTGGTCTGCTTGAACATGCCGGCGTTGCCCGCGTGATCGAAATGCAGGTGGGAGAGGACCACGAAGTCGATGTCGCCCGGCGCCACGCCGACCTCGCGCAACCGCGAGTCGAGGTACTCCTCCTCCGAGACCTTGTCGTAGGGGAAGAAGTCCTGCAGCCCGGTCGGGGCCCAGCGCTCCTCCCAGTCGCGTGGGCAACTGGTGTCCCAAAGCAGCCGTCCGTCCGGGGTGTCGACCAGCACGCAGTGGGTCGGGACGTCCACCCATTCGGCCGGCAGCTGCTTGTCCTGGCGTCTGCGGATCGCCCGGCCCGGCGCCAGTAGCAGCCAGGTCAGGTCGGCGGTCATTGCCCCGCACGGAAGGATGGTGACGGTGGTCCCTTGGGCCATGATTCCTCCATGGACGGCACTTTTCGACGTCGGAACTGCTCACTATGGCCAGCAATGCGTCACTCGGCGGCGAAACGCCCGGCCAACTTTGAGTCACATCAGCCTGCTCGCGGGCCGTCAGCGGTGTCAAGGGTCGCCGGCCGAGACCGGCGGGGTCCGGTGCTACGCAGCGTTCCGGTGGTGCACACCGTAGCCGCGGCGGGCGCCAGGCGCAGCATCCGGCGTGAGCCGACGATACGCCGCCAGAACGCGAAGCGGTGAGGCGTGATCGCCGTCAGCACAAGCGGCATGAAGCCACGCAAGACGGCACCGCGGTGAAGAGCAGCGATGTCGCGTGTTCGCTGACCCGGCCGGCCAGCCAGGTGAAAGCACCCGCGACGTCGTCGCTGCTGGGCAGTGTCGTATTCCGACTCAAGTCTTGCGCCTGAACCCGCCAGGCTCAGCGTCCTCGGGCGGCTGCCATCGTCGCTGGCAGGTCAAGCTGGGTCCGGCTTAGATTGCCCAGGTGGGTCCCGTTTGAGTTGACATAGCCACTGCCTCGCTGTAGCCGACTGGGCGGGTTGCGGGCACTCGGGAGTTGATCGAGGAGATGTTCACGATTACGCCATCCCGGGCGAGCAGGCTTGGCAGCCGATCCCCCCGGGACATCCGCAATGCCCCAGTCGGATGATCACCTCTGGCTGTCCGGCCCCCACGGAACTCGACGAGTCGGCCGTCTCGTCTGTTCATCATGAGGGAACACACTGTCGCCGTGACGACTACCCGGCTGGCGGGTGCCATGGTGGTGATCGCCGCGGTGACCTCATGCGCCTCCAAGCCGGTCGCCGCGCCGAACGCGGGCTCTGGGTCGGATGCCGTTCGAATTATCGGATACCGGTGGCTCCTGACCGGGGTGAGTACTACCCGCGGGCACATGACCGTTCCTCGCTCGTTCGCGGCGGCGATCCAGTTCACCGCGGATGGCAAGTACCTCGCCTCGGACAGTCTGAACGCGATATCGGGCGCGTACACATCCACGAAATCCGGGTTCTTGGTGCACGACTCGGCGTCGACAACCGTCGGCTACGTCGGCAAGAACCCGCAGCGGCTTGCGGCGATAGCGGGCATCGACGCAATCACCGGCGAACTCGACGGACAGTCGTCGGTCACCGTGACCGAAGCCAACGCGCCGTCAACCGTTCTGATGGCCGTTCCCGGATACACGCTGAGCTTGCGCAGAGCCGGTCTCGCAGCGACCTTTACCTCCCCATCACCAACATCGACCAGCACGTAGCGACGCCGAACGAACCGTCACGCATCCTGCGCCGCCGAAGGGGACACCCGGACCATGCCCAACGACAACGATGCAACGCAGCGCAGCAAATTGGCGGACTTCACTTAGGTTTAGCGGTGATCAACGTCCTGATTCGCTTCGGGAGACCAGCGATGCCAGCTCGGCTCAGACAAGGTTGCGTACCCACTGGATGCCTTCGGGGTCCAGCCCGTTGATCGGCTCGTCCAGCACGATCGTCTGCGGGTCGCCTAGCAGGGCCGAGGCGATCCCCAGTCGTTGGCCCATGCCCAGCGAGAACCCGCCGGCGCGTTGCCGGCCACCTCGCGCAATCCGATCAGGTCGATCACCTCAGAGACCCGGAGCGGGCAAGGCTAGCGTCGGTGCCCGGGCGGCCCACTCGACGTCTGCGTGCTCACGCGACGTCAGGCGCCAGGTGTGCCTCGCCGCGCGCGAGCGCGACCGTAGCCAGCGTCATCGCGACCGCGGCCACGCCGAGCACCGCCAGCCGCAGTCCGGTTGCCTGCAGCTGTTCGTGCAGCAGGGTCAGCCCGAGGATGGCGGCCACCATCGGCTCGAGGACGGCCATGATGGGCAGCGACGCTTGCAACGCGCCTGCCTGGAAGGCGAGTTGCTGGACGTACACGCCGCCCAGGCCGACCAGGACCAGCCCGTACGTCTCGGCCGCGGTGGCCAGGTGGACGAAGCCGAGCGGGACCGTCGCGACCACGGCCTTGGTCAGCACCGCCAGGGCGCCGGCAAGCACTCCGACCGCGATCGCGAGCAGGCTGGCGCGGGTGGGACCCGAGCGTGGGTGCGCAGTGACCAGACACGCCACGATCACGGGTATCCCAATGGCCGTCGCAATGAGCCAGCCATGCCGTGACGCGTGGCTCGCGCCGCGATTCGGGTGTCCGAGCGACACAAACAGCGCGAGCGACGCGGCCAAGACCAGACCCCACATCCAAACCGACCCGGTAAGGCGCCGATGGGCCAGACGGGCGCCGAGGGGCAGAGCGAACAGCAGTGAGGTGACCATGATGGGCTGCACGACCAGCAGCGAGCCGAACCCGAGCGCGAGCGCCTGCAACACGTAGCCGGCGCCGTTGCCCATCGTCCCGGCCCACCACTGCGGGCGACGCAGCAACTGCACCACGAAGCCGCGCCCGCGAGCCTCCAGGTCCGACGAGCGCGCCGCGGCACGCTGCTGGGCCACCGTCGCGACCGCGAAAGCCAGCGCACCCGACAGTGCCAGCGCCACAGCGAGCGCCAGCCGGCCCCCGATCATGACCTTCAGTATCCGCCGACCGTGAGC
>JALZAI010000223.1 GCA_030948475.1 Actinomycetota bacterium | reverse complement strand
CTTCATCGACATGGTGCTGGAGTCCAACCGGGACCTGGTGCTGCGCCGGCTCACCGAGTGCCTGGGCCGCGACCGCACCAAGCATCAGGTCGCGGAGATCACCTCGCTCGGCCTGGTGCAGATGACCCGCAAGCGGGTCGGCGAGGGTCTGCTGGAGGCGTTCAGCGAGACCTGCGAAGTCTGCCACGGAACCGGCGTCATCCTGCACAGCGAGCCGGTTGCGCAGCCGCGCAACGCAGCGGACGACACCGGTCCGCCGGCGCGCCGCAAGAATGGCGGTGCGGCCAAGGCGGGCGCCGAGGCGGACGATCCCGCGTTGGCGCCGGAGCAACGCCAGAAGGCGCTCGCGGCGATGGCGGCGATCCATCGAGCAGCGCACCCGGACCAATACGCCGACGACGGCACGTCCGCAGAGTTGGAGCTCGACGCGGTCGAGACGGTCTTGGCCGGCTCGCCGATCGACGCCGAACTGCTCGAGGTCGACGTTGCGGACCCGGCAGGCGTTACCGACCCGGAACCCCAAGCGCTGCCCGTCGAGCCCGAGCCGCCCGGCACCGAACTGACTGCTGGGCCTCGCGCCGAACCCGAACCGCCGCGATCGTCGCGTCCGCGGCGGCGCCGGTCCGCCTCCCGTCCCGCAGGACCGCCTGTGCCGGGCTGAGGAGGATCAGCGACTTTTGCCTCGCCCGCGTCACCTGCCGTAGTCTGGACGGCGGCCCACCCACTGGTGGCCGGCTATCTGCGTTCTAATTCGAGCTGCAGTGCCGCGCGCCGGGACGAAATCCTAGCCAGCGCAGTCGAGGAGTGAACCGATGTATGCCATCGTCAAGACCGGCGGCAAGCAGTACAAGGTCGCCGAGGGCGATGTGATCGAGGTCGAGAAGCTCGATGTCGCTACCGGCTCCGAGGTCGCCCTCGCGGCGATCCTGCTGGTCGACGGCGCGTCGGTCACCCACGACGTTGCCGAGCTAGCCGAGATCGCAGTCACCGGCCAGGTGCTCGCGCAGACCAAGGGTCCCAAGATCCGCATTCACAAGTTCAAGAACAAGACCGGCTACCACAAGCGGATGGGCCACCGCCAGCGGCACACCCAGCTGCGCATCACCGGCGTCAACCGCGTCGGCGCGACCTAACCAGGAGAGCCAGATGGCACACAAGAAGGGTGCGTCCAGCTCCCGCAACGGACGCGACTCGAACCCGCAGTTCCTCGGCGTGAAGCGGTTCGGCGGCCAAGAGGTCAAGGCCGGCGAGATCCTGATTCGCCAGCGCGGCACGAAGTTTCACCCCGGGGCGGGAGTGGGCCGCGGCGGCGACGACACGCTGTACGCGCTGGTTCCGGGCAGCGTCGCGTTCGGGCTCTCGCGCGGACGCAAGACCGTGAACATCGTCCCGGCCGGAGCCTGAGGCTCCCACGCACCGAAGAAGGGCGGCCCCGGGTGACCCGGGAGCCGCCCTTCGTCATCTCGACCGACAGGAGCGGCATGACCGGCTTCATCGACCGCGTCGTGCTGCACCTCGCCGCGGGCAACGGCGGGCACGGGGTCGCGTCCATCCACCGCGAGAAGTTCAAACCACTCGGCGGCCCGGACGGCGGTAACGGCGGCCGCGGCGCAGACATCGTGCTCGTCGTCGACTCGAACGCGCACACCCTGCTGGACTTCCACTACCACCCGCACCAGCAGGCCGGCAACGGGAGGCAGGGCGCAGGCAGCAACCGAAGCGGCGCCGACGGCAATGACCTGCAGCTGCGAGTGCCGGACGGTACGGTGGTCACCGACGTCGACGGGGACGTCCTCGCCGATCTGACCGGGATCGGTACCCGCTTCGTCGTCGCCCGCGGCGGGCGCGGTGGGCTCGGCAATGCCGCGCTCGCGTCCACCCGCCGCAAGGCGCCCGGCTTTGCCCTGCTCGGCGAGCCCGGTCAGGTGCGCGAGGTCGTCCTCGAACTCAAGAGCGTCGCCGACGTCGGGCTGGTCGGGTTCCCGAGCGCAGGCAAGTCCTCGCTCGTCGCCGCGTTGTCGGCGGCGCGTCCCAAGATCGCCGACTACCCGTTCACCACGCTCGTCCCGAACCTCGGCGTGGTCAGCTCAGGCGACACCACGTTCACCGTGGCCGATGTGCCCGGCCTCATTCCTGGCGCGGCGCAGGGCAAGGGTCTCGGCCTGGACTTCCTGCGCCATGTCGAGCGGTGCGCGGTGCTGCTGCACGTCCTCGACTGCGCCACCCTTGAACCGGGACGTGACCCGGTGGGCGACCTGGACGCGATCGAAGCCGAGCTGGGTCAATATGAGGGAACGTTCGGCGAGCTGCTCACCAAGCCGCGCCTCGTCGCGCTGAACAAGGTCGATGTTCCCGAGGCGCGCGAGCTTGCCGAGTTCGTCCGCGCCGACCTCGAGGCGCGCGGGCTGCCCGTCTTCGAGATCTCCGCCGCCGCGCACACCGGCCTGCGCGAGCTGACCTTCGCCCTGGCCGACGCAGTGCAGGCCGACCGTGCCGCCCGTCCGGCTGCTGAGGCGACCCGGATTGTGCTTCAGCCCAGGGCGATCGGCGACGCCGGCTTCACCGTGACGCAGCATGGCGAGGAGTTCGTGGTCCGCGGCGAGAAGCCCGAGCGGTGGGTACGCCAGACCAGCTTCGACAACGACGAGGCCGTCGGGTATCTCGCCGATCGGCTCGCGCGGCTCGGCGTCGAGCAGGAGCTGGCCCGCCTGGGCGCGCCGCCCGGCGCCGCGGTCACCATCGGCGAGGTTTGCTTCGACTTCGAGCCGACCGGCGGTGTGGACGAGTCCGAGTTCCGGCCCAGCCGGCGCGGCTTCGACGAGCGGCTCGAGTCGTCGACGCGCCCGCGACCGCACGAGCGGCTTGCCGCCAAGAGATCGCGGCGTGCCCACGAGGAGTTCGACGGCGAGTGGTCCGACGAGGAAGACGAGTGAGCGAGGCTTGCGAGCGAACCAATGTGATCGGCCTTCGGCGGCCGAATGAGCGGAGCGAGGCTCGGACGTGACCCATCGCGCGGCGATCGCCTCGGCCGTCCGCACAGTGGTCAAGGTCGGCTCGTCCTCGCTGACCGCACAGGGACGGCTCGACCCGGACCGGTTGGACGCGATCGTCGATCCGCTCGCGCGCCGGCATGCCGCCGGGCAGCAGGTCGTGCTGGTCTCCTCGGGCGCGATCGCCGCGGGCATCGGACCGCTCGGGCTGCGTGCGCGTCCGCGCGACCTGGCCACCCAGCAGGCTGCCGCCAGCGTCGGCCAGTTGCTGCTGGCCGAGCGGTACGCCGCCTCGTTCGCGCGCCACGGCTTGCGGGTAGGGCAGGTGCTACTGAGCGCCGACGATCTGCACCGGCGTGGGCACTACCGCAACGCCGACCGGACGCTGGAACGGCTGCTCACCCTCGGCGTGATCCCGATCGTCAACGAGAACGACACGGTCGCCACGCACGAGATCCGATTCGGCGACAACGACCGCCTGGCCGCGCTCGTTGCGCACCTGGTGCACGCCGACGCGCTGGTGCTCCTTTCCGATGTCGATGGTCTCTACACGGGAAAGCCGGGGCGCCCGGGTTCGCGATTCCTGGCCGAGATCGCCTCGATGGCCGAGCTGGACGGCGTGGACGTGTCGCGCTCGGGCAGCCACGTCGGATCGGGCGGCATGCTCAGCAAGATCGACGCCGCCGCGATCGCGACCAGCGAGGGCATCCCCGTGCTATTGGCCGCGTCGGTATCGATCTCTGCCGCACTGGCCGGCGAGACCGGCACCCTGTTCCATCCGGCCGGCGACCGATCGGCGTCGCGGCTGTTCTGGCTGCGGCACGCCACGTCGCCGCGTGGCCGGCTGGTACTCGACGCGGGCGCAGTGGCGGCGGTGGTGCAGCGGCGGATGTCGCTGCTGCCGGCGGGTGTGACCGGCGTCAGCGGCGAGTTCTACTCCGGCGAGCCGGTCGATCTGGTCGGCCCGGACGGTACGGCTGTCGCGCGCGGGCTGGTCGGCTTCGACGCGACCGATCTACCGCCACTACTTGGCCACAAGACCCGCGAGCTGCCCGCGGAATTCCGCCGCGAGATCGTGCACCGCGACGACCTGGTCGTGCTCTAATTTCTATTCGCGCTCGTCCGAGCAGCGAGCCGAGTCGGACGCTCGGAGGGCACGGCGTCAGAGCGCGGCGCTTCCGGTCGCTGCCGACGCGTGCGCGGCCAACCGGAACCGGGACGGGACGTCGACAATGCCCGCCACCAGGTCCGCCACGAACTCGCCGACGAGCGGAGCGAACTTCGCCCCGTGCCCGGAGCAGGGCGAGCACACGACGATCGGCCCGACCCGGTCGAGGATGAAGTCCTGCGACGGCGTGACCGTATACAGGCAGCTCGCCTCGGCGCGCGGCGTCGGTTCAAGGCCGGGCAGCCAACGCCGGACGTAGTCGACGACCCGGACGCGCGAACGCGGATCGACGACCCCTGACCGGTCGTTGGCGGTCGTCGGCATGCCGGAGTCGTGCTCGCCCACCTTGCGGTCGTCGCCTGTGCCGCCGTCGCGACCGCCGGCCAGGTGATACATCTCGTGGACGTCCAGGTGGATCACGCTCGGCCACGGCGGCGCGGACGTGTCCCGGCGCGGGAAGTGGAAGACCTGCTGCTGCTCGACAGTCAACCGCGGCAGCGCGACCAGGCCACCGACAAGCGGCTGCACCCAGGCCCCGGCCGCGACCACCACGCACGACGCGCGCACTGCCGAGCCGTCGGCGAACTGCACCGACGCACCATCACCGGAGGGCGCGATCGACCGGACGCCGGCCGAGAACCGCACCTCGGCGCCTGCGGCGCACGACAGGAACGCCTCAACTGCGGCGCGCGAGTCCAGCGTCCCCGCCTGCTCGTGGAAGACGACGTCGCCGACGAACCGCATGCCCGGCCACCGCGCTTCGGCCTCGGCGGCAGGCAGCACCTCGTGCAGCACGCCGGCCGCCTCGAGGTGTTCGGCCACCGAGTTCACCGAGCGTCCTGGACCGAAGTCGACTCCGCCCAGCATCCGCAGCAGGGTACGCCCGGACGACGACTCCAGCTCGCGCCACAACTCGAAGGCCCGCCCGGTCAGCCGCGTGTACAGCGCGTCACCGTACGCCCGCCGGACAATGCGCGAGCTGCCGTGCGAGCTGCCGCGCGCCTGCCCCGATTCGAACTGCTCGACCAGCAGCACCGAGCGTCCGCGCCGGGTCAGCGCCCACGCGGACGCCGCACCCATCAGGCCACCGCCCACGACCACGACGTCGCGGACATCCCGGTGAGCGGCCATGATCTGCAGGCTATCGTCATGCCGTGGTCACTGTTCGTGAGTTCGTCCAGGCCAACAAGGCAGATCTGCTCACCGATCTCGACCAGTGGCTGCGCATCGCGGGGATCAGCGCCGAGCCCGAGCACCACGGCGACGTGGCCCGAAGCGCCGATTGGTTCGCCGACGCCGCGCGCCGGACGGGTTTCCCGACCGTCGAGACCTGGACCGGCACCTGGCAGCCCGCCGTGTTCGCCGAATGGCCCAGCGACGATCCGGACGCCCCGGTCGTGCTCGTGTACGGCCACCACGACGTCCAGCCGGTCGATCCACTCGAACTCTGGCACACCGATCCGTTCGACCCGACCGTCGACGGGGATCTGTTGCGGGCACGCGGCGCGTCCGACGACAAGGGCCAGTTGCTGTTTCACCTGCTCGGCTTACGAGCACATCTCGCCGCGACCGGCCGCAGCGCGCCGGCGGTCACGCTGAAGCTGCTCGTGGAGGGCGAGGAGGAGTCCGGCTCGCCGCACTTCGAAGAGTTGCTGCACGCGCGCCGCGACCGACTCGACGCGGACGTCGTCGTGATCACCGACACCGGCGTGATCGCGGCGGACATCCCGAGCACGGTTACCGGCATGCGCGGCATGGTCGGCGCGACGCTCACCTTCCACGGCCCGGATCTGGATCTGCACTCGGGCGTGTTCGGCGGCGCCGTGCCGAATCCGGCTACCGCGGTGGGCCGCCTTGTCGCGGCCTTGCACGACGAGTACGCACGGGTGCAGGTACCCGGCTTCTACACCGACGTCCTCGAGCTCACCGAAGAGGAGCGCGAGCTGTTCGCCAGGGTTCCTGTTGATGACGGCGAGTTCCTCAAGGTCGCGCAGTCCCGCGCGTTGCACGGCGAGGCCGGCTACTCGACGCTCGAGCGGCTCGGCGCGCGTCCGACCGCCGAGGTGAACGGCATCGGCGGCGGCTACCAGGGCGCCGGTCACAAGACGATCGTGCCCAGCGACGCCTTCGTCAAGCTCTCCTTCCGCCTCGTCGCGGAGCAGGATCCGGCCAAGATCGTGAGCGGGGTCGAGCAGTTCGTGTCCGCGCACACGCCCGACGGGATCACCGCCCACCTGGAGTGGGAGGGCAAGGGGATGCGCGCCTGCCTCGTCCCCGTCGGCACGCCGGCCTACACGGCGCTTACCGATGCGATCAGTGCGGCATTCGATGGACGCGACGTGCTGCCCACCCGCGAGGGAGGAAGCGGGCCGGAGGCCTTGCTACAGCAGATCATCGCCGCGCCGATGGTGTTCCTCGGGGTCGGACTGCCCGACGATCAGATCCACGCGCCGAACGAGAAGGTGACGCTCTCGATGCTCTACAAGGGCGCCGAGGCCGCCGCGCTGATGTGGGCTAACCTCGCCGGACTCGGCCGGGCCGGTTTGCGGGTCACGACCACGTCGTTACCCAATTGATCACCAGCGCGCACCCGGGATTTGCGCCGCGATCTTGCGCGCCAGGCAGCCCCACGAAACTGCGACCACCTAGGGTGAGAGGTGTGCGCGAGCGTAGCGAGCGAACCAAATGGCATAGGGGCTTTGCCGGCCGGACGAGCGAAGCGAGATAGGGCGTGCCAAGTCCGCCGAAGTTGCCGTCGCCGTCCTTCGACATCACCCAGCACACGCTGGACAACGGGCTGCGAGTCGTGATCGCGCCCGATCGGTCCGCGCCGGTCGTCGGCGTGGCCGTCCTCTACGACGTGGGCTTTCGTTCGGAGCCGGAGGGACGAACCGGATTCGCACATTTGTTCGAGCATCTTATGTTCCAGGGATCGGCGAATCTCGAGAAGCTCGAGCACTTCCACTACGTGCAGTCCTCGGGCGGGATGCTCAACGGCAGCACGCACGTCGACTACACGAACTACTACCAGGCGTTGCCGTCCAACGCGCTCGAGCGCGGGCTGTTCCTCGAGGCCGACCGGATGCTCGCGCCGCGTATCACCGAGGACAACCTCGCCAATCAGCTCGAGGTCGTGAAGAACGAGATCCGGGTCAACGTGTTGAACCGCCCCTACGGCGGCTTTCCGTGGATCTACCTACCGGCCGTGCTGTTCGACAGTTTCGCCAACTCGCACAACGGCTACGGCGGGTTCGAGGATCTAGAGAGCGCGACGGTCGCGGACGCGCGCGACTTCTTCGCCCGCTACTACGCGCCCGCCAACGCGGTGCTCTCGGTGGCCGGCGATCTCGACGTGGACGACACGCTGGGCCTTGTCCAGAAGCACTTCGGCGCGATCGGGAAGCGCCGAGCTCCCAAGCGCCCCGACTTCGGGGAGCCGCCGCTGAGCGGCGAGCGGCGGACCACGCACCACGACGCGCACGCGCCTATTCCGGCGGTCGCGATCGGGTACCGGATCCCCGACCCGGTCGGCTCGCTCGACGAGCTGCTGGCCGCCGTGCTGCTGACCGAGGTGCTCAGCGACGGCGACGCGTCGCGGTTCCAGCGGCGGCTCGTGCAGCGCGATCAGCTCGTGACCGAGATCGCGGCGTACTGCGGGGGATTCGGCGACCCGTTCGACGAGCGGGACCCCAGCGCACTCACCATCACCGCGCACTACCCGAAGGCCGCGTCGCTGGGCGCGATTCTCGCCGCGGTCGACGAGGAGTTCGATCGCGTCGCCACCGACGGCCTCGAACCCGGCGAGCTGGACCGAGTCCGTACCCGTCTCGTCGGGGTGCTGCTCCGCGAGCTGGACGCGGTGCTTTCACGCACGCTCGAGTTCGCGAAGTTCGAGCTGATCCATGGCCGGCCCGAGCTCGTGGCGGAACTGCCAGCGCGCCTCCAGGCGGTTACCGAGGACGAGGTGGGCGCCGCCGCTGCGGCGTGCACCCCCGAGCGCCGAGCCGTGCTCGAACTGATCGCCGGAGGTTCCCGATGAGCGCGGTCCCCGGCCTCACCAAGCCCCGCAAGGCCCGCAAGCTCTCGCTCGAGCAACGGACCACCGACAGCGGGCTCACCGTCGTCGCGGTGCGCAAGCCGGGGGTTCCGCTCGTCGAGCTCCGGCTGCGGGTGCCGTTCCTGTCGGCCAAGAAGGCGCATCCGGCGCGGGCAACATTGCTCGCCGACACGCTGCTGACCGGCGCCGGGCCGTACGACCGCGCCGGGCTGGCCGCGGCGATCCAGGCCTTGGGCGCCGATGTTTCCGTGGACGTCGACGCGGATCGCCTGATCGTCAGTGGCAACGTGCTCGCCACCGGGTTGCGGCAGCTGCTCGAGGTGCTGGCGACAGTGCTCACCGAGCCGGCCTTCGCCCGCGACGAGCTCGCGTTGGAGCGCGATCGGCTGGCCGAGAAGCTCGCGATGGCCCGCTCCCGCGCAGGCGTCATTGCCGGCGAGCGGCTCACCGAGCGGATGTGGGGCGCTCATCCGTATGCGCGGGATCTACCGCAGCCGGAGGCCGTCGCGGCGAGCAGCCGCTCCCAGCTGCGCACGCTGCACAGCGAACGGGTCCGTCCGTCCGGCGCGGCCCTCGTGGTCGTGGGCGATGTCACGCCCAAGCGTGCTGTCGACCAGGTCGAGGCTGCGTTGGCGGCGTGGACGGGGAAGGCCGCGACGGCGAAGGTCCCCGCGCTGCCGACACCGCCGGCGGGAGCGCTGTTGGTGGTGGACCGTCCCGGCTCGGTTCAGTCGTCGCTGCGCATGGGACGGCCCGCGGTGTCGCGCACCGACGAGCGCTACCCCGCCCTGCAGCTGGCCAATCTCATCTTCGGCGGTTACTTCTCCTCGCGCTGGACGCTGAACATCCGCGAGGACAAGGGCTACACCTACGGCCCGCACAGCCGCATCGACCACCACGTCCTCGGCTCGGCGCTCACGTTCGACGTCGAGGTTGCCACCGAGGTCACCGGCCCGTCCCTGCTCGAGACGAACTACGAGCTCGGGCGCATCGCGTCCCTTCCGGTGAGCGAGGACGAGGTGGACAACGTGCGGCAGTACGCGATAGGCACGCTCGCCCTCTCGACGGCGACGCAGGCCGGACTGGCCTCCACGCTCGTGGCGCTGTCGGCATCCGGGCTCGGCCTCGACTGGATCCTGAGCCATCCAGGACGACTGGCGGCAACCAGTGCTGCCGAGGTGAGCGCCGCGGCGGCTGAGTTCTTCGCACCGTCCGGACTCACCTCGGTAATCGTCGGTGACGCCGCAACCATCGCCGGACCGCTGCGCACCCTCGGGCCCATCGAGACGTGAGCGAGCGCAGTGAGCGAACCATCGGTGTGGCCCTTGGGCCGAACGGAGTGGGGGCGTGACCGGGCCGCGGCTGTCGAAGGCGGCATTCGATCGGGCTGCGCACCGCCGCACTGACGAGACCTGGCTAGCCGACGCGTGGTCGTGCGCCAAGATCGTGGTGATCAGCCCGAAGTCCGCGACGCCGGTGATCGACGGCCGCGACGGCGTCGTGCACACCGTCCTGCGCGCAGCGGCCAGCGTGCCACCGGAGGCGCCGCGTCGCTTTCTCGGCCTGGTTGGCGAGGACGTCTACTTCACCGCGACCGTCGAGCCGGAGGACACCAAAGACTGGCAGACGCTGCGCGAGGTCGGCCCCCGCGCCGACGACCTCGATGCCGGTCTGCTGGTCAGTGCCGTCGCGCTCGAGCAGTGGCATCAGCGACACACCCACTGTCCGTTGTGCGGCGAACTGACCGTGGAGTCGCACGCCGGTTGGACGCGCCACTGCCCCGCCGACGGCAGCGAGCACTTCCCCCGTACCGATCCAGCAGTGATCATGCTGATCCACGACGACGGCGATCTGGCGTTGCTGGGACGTGGACCGCAGTGGCGCGAGGGACGGTTCTCGACGCTGGCCGGATTCGTCGAGCCGGGGGAGTCGGTGGAGTCCGCCGTCGCTCGCGAGGTCTTCGAGGAAGTCGGGATCGCGATCACCGACATCCGCTATCTGGGCAGTCAGCCATGGCCGTTCCCGGCGTCGCTGATGCTTGGCTTCATGGCACGTCTGGACGGCGACCCGTCCATCACGCTCGACCCGGTGGAGGTGGTTGACGCCGGGTGGTTCACGCGCGCGGACATCAGCCAGGCACGCGACTGGACCGACGAGGAACTACCGCCCGATCCGGAGCGGCAGTTGCGCGAGATCCCGCCGCCGCTCTCGATTTCGCGGTATCTCATCGACCGGTGGCTTGCCGGAGAGACCTGAGTTGTCTGGGTGCGCCAGCTTCGTCACATGTGTCATCATTAGCCGCCGGGCGTGCTAGTCCGGCGGCCTCGGCCGGGGGTGACGCGATGGGATTTCGTCGGCTCGTACTGCGCTGGCTCACCAGGGACGGCCGCGAGAATCCGGAGCTGCTCTACCGGCAGCCGACCCCGCCGGCCGTCCCGCGACCCGCGCCGTCGACCACTGGTGCACCCAAGCTCCCGGCCAGCGGCCTGGTGGTGGGGCAGGTAGCGCGACGCGTGACGCCGCTGGCGCTACCCAAGCTCTACACGTCGGACCCGACGAGGCCGGTCGTCGACCGCGTGCTACTGCGCGAGGCCTGGGATCTGGTCAGCGAGCACAGCGACACGCTCGTCGTCAACTTCTACGCCGAGCTGTTCGCGCGCTTGGCCGAGGCGCCGATGATGTTCCCGTCCAGCATGGTGCGGCAGCGCAAGGATTTCGGGCGGGCCCTCGTGCAGTGGGTGGTCGCCGACGATGTCGACTCGCTCATCGCACACCTCGGCCAGCTCGGCGCCGACCATCGCAAGTTCGACGTCGAGCCGCGCCACTATGACATTGCCGGCGCGGCGCTCGTGAGCGCATGGAGACGGCTGGCTGGAGCCGGCTGGACCGACGAGCACGAGGCTGCCGTCGTCGCCAGCTACACCCGACTCGCCTCGATCATGATCGACGGGGCACTGGCCGCGCGACACGAGCCGGCTTCCTGGCCGGCGGAGATCATCGAGCACCGGCGGCTGATGCCCGACTTCGCAGTGCTCCGGGTGCGGCCCGACTCGCCGTACCCGTACAAGGCCGGCCAGTACCTGACGCTCGAAGTGCCGAGCCATCGCCGGCAGTGGCGCCAGATGTCGATCGCGAACGCTCCCCGCGCGGACAACACCTTTGACGTCCACGTCCGCTCGATCGGCCACCTCGGCGTCTCCGCGGCCCTGGTGCGGCACACCAAAGTCGGTGATCGGTTGCGCCTCGGGCCGCCACGTGGCAACGATCTCGTCGTGGAGCCGGGCACCGTCGGGCCCGGGCTGCTGTGCGTCGGCTCCGGGACGGGTGCCGCGCCGATCTCCGCCGTGGTGGAGTCCATCCTGGGCTGGCCGGAGCTGCCGAACCAGGTCTACGCGTTCCTCGGCGGTCGGACCAAGAACGACATCTACCAGGTCGACAAGCTGCAGGACCTCGTCCACACCCACGGCAGCCAGGAGCAGATGCACGTGCACGCCGTCGTGTCCGAGGACCGCGACTTCCGCGGGTATCGCGGCAAGGTCGAGGTGCTCGTCCCGTCGTTGCACGACTGGGCCGAACTCGGCGTGGACGTCCTCGTGGCGGGTCCGAACCAGATGATCGCGGGTACGGTCACGAAGCTCGCCGGTATAGGCGTTTCACTGTCGAAGATCCACTTCGACCAGTACGAGGTGTCCGATAGCTAACCTCAAGCTTGATTGAGGTTCGTCGCGCCGGCGATCTCGAACGCGCGCCACATCGCCGCGTACCGGCCCTCGGCCGCGATGAGTTCGTCGTGCGACCCGATCTCGGCGATCGCGCCGTGGTCGAGCAGGGCGATCCGGTCGGCGCCACGCGCGGTCTGCAGCCGGTGCGCGATGACGATCGTGGTGCGCTGCTTGGCCACCCGTCGCATTGCCGCGGTCACCCGCGCCTCGGTCGCGAGATCGAGGTTCGACGTCGCCTCATCGAGCAGCAGCAGCGCCGGGTCGACGAGTTCGGCACGAGCCAGGGCGATGAGCTGGCGCTGACCCGAGCTCAGCGAGGCCCCGCGTTCGGCCAGCTCGTGCAGATAGCCGCCCGCGAGTCCCGCGACGAACTCGTGTGCGCCCACCGCGCGGGCCGCGGCCTCCACCTCGACATCGGACGCGTTCGGGCGCCCGTAGGCGATGTTGTCGCGGACCGTGCCGGTGAACAGGAACGCCTCCTGCGGCACGTAGCCCAGCTCTGCGCGAAAGGCCGCCGTATCGAGCGTGCGCAGGTCGTGGCCGTCGACGGTGACCCGGCCGGCCAGCGGGTCGTAGAAGCGCGCGAGCAGCTTGAGCACGGTCGACTTCCCGGCACCGGTCTCGCCGACCAGCGCCACCGTCTCGCCCGGTGCCACCTGCAGATCGAGGCCCCTCAATGCGTCCCCGCCGCCACCGGGATAGCCGAACCGCACGTCGTCGAGCGCGAGCTCACCGCGCAACCGCGCTGGGACGACTGCCTCGTCAGCAGGGGGAGTAAGCGTGTCCAATTCCATCAGCTGCCCGATGCGGCGCACCGACACCCGGGTCTGCTGCCACGAGTCGAAGACCTGGGACAGCTGCTGGATCGGCGAGAAGAACAGATCGATGTAGAGGATGAACGCGATCAGTTCGCCGGTGGTAAGGGGCCCGGACGTGATCAGGCCGGCGCCCACCCCCAGCACGATCGCGTCGGCCACTGCGGAGAGGAACTGCACGAACGGGAAGTACGTGGCGACCAGGCGCTGCGCCTGCACGCGAGTGGTCAGGTAATCGCGTCCCAGCCCGTGAAAGCGCGCCATCGTCGTGACCTCGTGACCGAACGCCTGCGCCTCGCGCACGCCGGACAGGCTCTCCTGGAAGTCGGCATTGACGGCGCCGATCCGGTCGCGCGCGAGGTCGTAGAGCCGCGCTGAACGACGCCGGAACCAGACCGTGGCGGCAGCGAGCGGCACGATCACGCTCAACGTGAGCAGGCCGAGTTCGACATTGACGAGGACGAGCGTCACGCCGACGCCGACGAAGGTTGCGAAGGCGACCAACGCCGAGAGCAGACCGTTCTCGACCAGCGACTGGAACTGGTCGACGTCCGTCGTCATCCGGGTCATGATGCGGCCGGCCATCTCGCGCTCGTAGTAGTCGAGCGAGAGCCGCTGCAGTTGCGCCCAGACCCGCACGCGAAGCGAGAGCATGATGCGCTCGGCGATCCGGCCGGTCACGAACGTCGAGGCCACCTGGTCGAGGAGGTCGGCGAACGTGACAGCGAGAAAGGCAGCGGACGCGGCGAACAGCACCGCCTGCGATCCGTGCGCGACGCCGCTGTCGACACCGGTCTTGACCAGGTATGGCCCGGCGACTCCGGCGAGCGCGTCGATCACGACTAGGACGAGACCGACGAGCAGCGGTCGGCGGAACTCGCGCAGCAGTCGCGGCAGCGTGAATCCGCGTTGCCGTCGACTCTCGGCGGCGAGATCGAGCTTCGCCGAATCCCGGATCGGGGGCAAGGCGGCGACCTGGTTCAGCAGTTCCGGAGTGGCGGCCAGGGCGAGGCGCCACGAACCCTTGGCGCCCGCGCTGCC
>JALZAI010000215.1 GCA_030948475.1 Actinomycetota bacterium | reverse complement strand
GGTCAGCCCGTGTACCCGTCCCAGCAGGCCCAGCCCGCCGCCCAGGGTCAGCCCGGCTATCCCGACCGTCGGGCCGCAGCCGGCGGGGATGGTCCGCCCATGCTGATGCAGCGCGTCATAGACGTGCGCCAGCCGCGCGCCTGCACCAATCGTCGCTCGCCCGTCCGCGTTGACGGCAATAGCGTCGAGTCGGCCGAGATCGAGCAACAGACCCTCGGTCGAGGAGCGCCCCGCGAAGCAGTGCCCACCGCCCCGGGGGACAGCGCGCACACCGGTGGTCTGTGCGTAAGCGATCGTGCGGGCCACGTCTCGGGTTGATATGCACTGAACAACTGCCCTCGGACGCACATCCCGGTAATGAGCGATCGCGGGACGTCGAGCAGTGTCAAACCCTGACGAACCGGGCGTGTGCAGGTCGCCATCGAGCGCCGCCTGTAGCCGGCCCACATCGTCCACGCAGCCGACGCTAGAGCGATGCTAGAGCGACGGCTTGAACAGAACGCGCGTCCTCAACCCGTCGGGAGCACCCGTGGACGCCCAGCCAGGAACGGCAGATACGACGCCGAATGGTCGTGGCCACACCCGCACCGGTCGACGCCGCCGCTGAGCAACTCTCGCGGCGTGAGACCGGTCAGGCGCAGGCACTCGCGGCTCAAGTGTGGATGGTCGGCATAGCCCGCTTCGGCGCCAAGATCGGCCAACTGGCCGCGAGGAACAGACCTGTTGAGCGTTGAGGCGGCCTGCGCGAGGGCGAGGTAACCCTGGAAGCGCAGGGTTCGCTGCAGGCTCTTCGGCCCCACGCCCACGGTGGTCAGGAAACGGCGCCGCAGTTGACTTCCAGAGATCGCCAGCCCTGTCGTCAGCGAACCGACCCCGACGTGCTTCCACGGCATCAGTTGGCGCACGGCCTCTACTACGAGTGGGTCCGGGTCATCGGCACGCTCTAGCCGACAACAGAGATAACGCTGCAGCCGCTCGAGCGCTGCGTCAGGTTCTGACGCGTCAGCGAGCAGCTCGCCAAGCCGCACCGCTATGCCGCCGCCCCACACGTCATCGGCCGGCACGGCCAGATCAACCAGTTCCCCGGCAGGCAGGCCGAACAGCGGCGCCGCCGTACCAGGCCAGAACCGGACACCGACGATCGTCGTATGAGCCGGCACGAGGTGCACGTTGGCTGACGTCAAGGGTCCGACCAGCCGCGGCACACCACCGATCGAGCAGTGCAACTCGACACCTCCGGTGGGCAGGTTGCGCTGCAGGTACGGTCGTGGCCCGATGCGCTGGACCCAGACCGTGCGCACCCGGCCGGCCAGAGCCGCTACCGGCACCCGCTCGTCGTAAGTGTCTGCGCGGTTCACGGACCGAGCGTAAAGGGCCACAGCTCAAAGCGTCTGAAGCCCGCCCTGCGGAGGATCGTCAGCTGGTCGACCCGCGTCACCCGGGAGCCGGCAGTCCCGCAAGCCGAACGAGATCAGGTGCGCGTTTGGGTTCTGCGATGCGGTCCGAAGCCTCAGAACGGCTGCGGGAACGTCCTCGCTCGGCGCTCGGTCCGGTCCGAGTCGGGCTGAATGGGCGATGATCAAGGTCGTCCCGTAAGCCGCCGATCACCGGCGGGCGCCGGCACGGGACCAGCTAGCGGCGCACGCTCGAGCCGAGGGACACGGCCCGGACACTCGCCGCTCCACGCAGGCCTTACTCGCGCAGACCCGCCGTCCTTTACCCGAGTGCGAGCATCGCCGCGGCGACCTTGCCGGCCGCCGCATCCGGGATAGTGGTGGCGGCCTGCTCGAGGACGAGCAACCGCGCCCCGGGGATCTCGCGCGCGATCGCCTCGCCGTTGCCGACGGGGAAGACCGAGTCGCGGCGGCCGTGGACGACGAGCGTGGGGACCTCGATCTCGGGCAAGCGCTCGCGCCAGCGCGGTGTGCAGTCGAGCCTGGAAAACACCATGCCCAGCTGGTTGGCCATGTGGACCGAAGGTGCGCTGCCGGGCGTGCGGTCCCAGATGCGTGCGGCGATCGCGCGCGCGGCGCCGGGGTCGTCGCCACGGATGCCAGCTCTGGTGGCGGCGAACTCCGCCACCGCCTCGCGGTCAATCCAGTCGGGCATCGGAAGCGCGAACACCCGGCTCATCGTCGCCTGGTCATGGTCGGGGAGGTCATCGTCGGGCGGGCCGGGAGCGACCGCGCGGGTGCCGGCCAGGGTGAGCGCCGAGAACAGGCC
>JALZAI010000206.1 GCA_030948475.1 Actinomycetota bacterium | reverse complement strand
GGATCAGCCGCACGGGCAGGATGGTCTTGCGCCGAACTTTGGCGCCGGGGTTCTGGATGAGTTGCGACAAACGATCCACCGCCACGCGCCCCAGCTGCGCCGGATCCTGGTCGACGACGCTCACTGCTGGTGACAACGCGTCGGCCATCGGGAAGTCCCCGAATCCGACCAACGCGATGTCGGTGCGCCCGGCCTGCTGAAGCGCGTGCACCAGCGCCATCGTGCAGGGGATGGACACCGAGAACACGGCGGTGGGCGGTTTCGGCAGGCTGAGCAGCTTGACGAACTCGCTCGCGACATCGGTGGCCGAGTCGCTCCCGAGGCAGACGAGCCCTGGCTCGTCGGCAAGCGCGTTTTTCTGAATGCCGTCGTGGTAGCCCTCGATTCGGCGGTGGGTGGTGCTGACGTAGGTGGACACCCCCGCCAGCGCTATCCGCTGGTGACCGTGGCGAGCCAGGTGGGTGACCGCTTCGCGTGCCCCACGGAGATCGTCCTCGACAACCGACACGGTCGAAACGGTAGGCATGCCACGCGGCTTGCGGTCGACGAAGACCATCGGCGTGCGCTGGTGCCACGCCGTGAGGTAGGACTGGTCGCGACTGATCGACGCAACGATCAGACCGCTGATCTGGCGTCGGAGGAGCATCTCCAGGGCGCCGCGCTCACGGTCCGGGTCGTAGCCGAGGCTGGTCACCACCATCGCCATGTCGCGTCGGACGAGCTCTTCTTCGATGCTGCTCGTCATCGCGGCGAAGAACGGGTCCGCGATGTCTGGAAACGCCACGCCGACGGCGGTGTCGGCACCCGCGCGAAAGCTCCGCGCAAGCATGTTCGGGACGTAGTTCAGCCGTTCCATCGCCCACCGGACCCGATCGCGGGTCTCCTGGGTGACATGCGGGTCGTCGTTGAACACGCGCGAGACGGTCTTGGCGCTGACTCCCGCGACCCGGGCGACGTCTCGCATAGTGGTCATCGGTGCTCGCCTCCGAGACGGATCGTTACCGGTCGTCCTCGCGTCCTTTGGCCGTCGCCGGCTGCGGGTCAATCGAAGGCGGAAGGACGGCCCGCGGCAAGACATTGCCGAGACCGTCCGCCCGCTCACGTCAGCGGCGCTGTACAGATGCCAGCGCCTGATCCGGCCTCAGCAGCCGGTCTTGTAGATGGCCGCCTGGCTTGGTGCCGAGTTGAGGTTCGCCTTCGTGATGATCGCGAACTTCGTCCCGATCTTCGGCGTCGTCGACTTGCCCTGCAGCGCTTTGACTGCCTGGTCAACCGCGCTCGTGCCGATGGCGTAAGGCTGCTGCGCGATCAGCGCCTGGACCGTTCCGTTCTTCAGAGCGGTGATTTCATCGGGCTCGGCGTCGAAGCCGACGATCTTCACCTTGCCGGACTTGCCCGCCTGGCGGACGGCGGTTGCGGCACCCTCGGCGGAGAACAGGTTGGTGGCGAAGATACCGACGATGTCGGGATCCTTCTGCAAAGCCGCGGAGGTCACCTGAGCGGCAACCGACGCGCTGTCCTGGTCGTACTGCACGCCGACGTACTTGTACTTGGAGTCCGCCTTCGCGGCGTCGGCGAAGCCGGTGGTCCGCTGGTCGGTGGTGCTGATGCCCGGCTTGGTGTTGACCACCAGCACCTTGCCGCCGCTCGGCGCGAGCTGTTTGATCGCGGTGAACGCGTTCGCACCGCCGGCGAGGTTGTCCGAGGAGATCTGCGATACCGCCTTCGACGGGTCGCCGAGCGTCGTATCGACCAGCACGAGCTTGATCCCGGCCGCGACCGCCTGGTCGAGCGGCGTCTGGCTTGCCGACACGTCGTCCGGCGCGACGAGGAGTGCGTCAGGCTTCGCCGCCGTCACCGACGCGATAATCGGGTTTTGCAACGTGGCGTCGAACTGGGTCGGGCCCTGGATGTTCACGCTAATGTTACCGATCTTCTTGGCCTCGGCCTGGATGCCGCATCCCATCGTCACATAGAAGCCGTCGCCGGCCACGCCCTGGATGAAGGTCATCTTGTATGACTTGCCGTTTGTGGTCGGTGCCGAGGCGCCGGAACTCGCCGTGCCGCCCGAGCTTGTAGTCGCCCCCGCGCCGGATGTCGCCGAGCTACCCCCGCTGGACTTGCCTGACGACGAACATGCCGCCAGAGCCAGCAGTGCGACTGCCACGCCGGTCGTGCCAACGACTGT
>JALZAI010000201.1 GCA_030948475.1 Actinomycetota bacterium | reverse complement strand
CGACGAAGGACACCGGATCATGCTCGGCGGCCTTGGCTGAGAACGCCCCTCGCGCTCCACGATCGTGCTGGTCGTCTTGGGGTTCGAACACGTTCGAGCCCCAGCGCGGTGCGTCCTGGTCGGTCTGCTGGGACTGCACGCCGGTCTTACCCAGGTACCAGTCGAGGATCGCGGGTGCGAGGCGGTTGCCGAGCACGGTGTACGCGGTCGAGATGCCGACCCACATGTTGCGCCGCGCATGCTCGGCAGAGAAGCGGATAGCGCGCGCACACACTTCGGGCTGCACGATCGGCGGCACCGGCATCGGATGCTTCGGCATCTTGGTCAGATTCCAGTTGAACTGCGTCGTGTTCACCCCCGGCAACGTCACCAGCCCGATCGTCACTCTGCTCTTCGTGGCCCGCAGCTCGGTGATCAACGACTCGGTGAACCCCTTCGTCGCGTGCTTCGCCCCGCAATAGGCGGACTGCAGCGGGATGGAGCGGTACGCCATCGCCGAGGACACGTTGACGATCGAACCCCGGTCCCGGGCCCGCATCACCCGCAGCGCAGCCCGGGTGCCGTTCACCTGACCGAAGTAGGTCACCTCCGTCATGCGCCGGTACTCCTCGGGCGTGGTGTCCCAGAAGAAGGCCAGCGAGCCGGCGAAGGCGACATTCACCCACACATCGATTGGCCCGAGCTCGGCCTCGACACGGTCGGTCGCGGCCTCGAGCGCAGTCTCGTCGGCGACGTCCACACTGATGGGCAGGCACCGGCCCCCGACTGTTTCGACGCTGTTCGCCGCGCCCTCCAGGCCAGCCCGGCCACGCGCCAGCACAGCGACGTCGTAGCCCGCGCTCGCGAACTCGCGCACCGTCGCGCGCCCAACTCCGGCGGTGCCGCCGGTGACGACCACGATCGGCCGCTTGCTCATCGATTCAGTCATGTCGTGCCCCTCTCTCTGTTGCTCGGTCGTGGCTGTGTGGTGCCGGCGACGGCTGCCCGTGCCGTGCGGCCGCGGCTCCGGCGAGCGCGGCCGGAACGAGGAACCAGCGGCTCTGCAGTGTCCGGTGCTGGAAGCGCCATCTCCAGCCCTGCCACGCCGCCAGCAACAGCAGCGCCATCCCGATGCCGATGCCGCCGAGCCATTCGGTGGCGCCGCGCCGGGTGTGCTGGACGGGTTCCATCGCGGCGAACTTCTGCGGCTGCTTTCGCGACCGCGCGGGCGACGGGTGTCGCCGAACACGATCTGGACCCGAGTGATGACCGCGGCAATCGTGAACGGAATCCGGAACCCGGGCTGGTGATAGCGGTCGCTGCGCCCGCGCGGCATCCCGACCGCGTACACCCCGGCCACGACGAAGCCGACGACCATGAACGCGGCAGGTGGTCTCTTGCCCGCTGTCTTCCCGGTCACGGGACTTGCGAGGCTGGTGGGCCCGAGGCGACGAGATCGCGGGTCCGCAAGTCTGTCCGCGATGCAGAGCACGTTGTCGAGGCCGGCGATCCTAAGCAGGTGGCAGACGTGCTGAGGTAGCCCAGTCAGCACGAGGGTTCCACGAGAGGCCAGGGCGTGATGATGCGCGCGAACTATGGCGTTATGGCCTGCGCAGTCCAGGAACTCGAGTGCCGACAGATCCAGGCGCAGGTAGCGTCGCCCGTTCGCGCGTTGGTCGGCGAGCACTGCGGTGAGCAGTTCGGCGGTGGCGCAGCGCAGCCGGATGATGGCCAGATTGGGGTTCAGCGTGACGATGCTGGTTTCGAGGGATCCGCAGTTCACGTCACCGCGAAAGGCTGTCGAACCATTGTCGGCGTTGGTCACGCTGTCGCGCTGGTGGGTGCTGGGCATGCGTGCGCCTCCTGACCGACCGGTACAGCCACGCTCTGGCTCCCCGGCGAGTTCCCCGCCGACTACGGCCCTGTTGAAGCGGCCCCATTTCCAGTGGTCTTGTGACGGGGTTGGCGCAGGGTGATCTGCGGGTTGAGACTCCCTGCGCTCCATGGCGGCTGTTACTTCCGATCTGCAAGTAATTTAGCACGGTTGTTGATGTCAGGACCCGGGTCTGACTGGCCCGATGTTCGGTTCGGTCGGCAAACGGCACGCTGCTCGGGTCGCTCGGCGATTCGCGTCCCGCGTTACTGCGGTGTGCGTGTCCGGCGTGGTCGCAGCTCACGCAGCGCTATCGCAGCGACGGCGAGGACGGCTGCGGTCTTGGCTGGGGTCCATCTCGCGGAACGGGTCGCCGGGCTGGTATCGCGTGTGTCGGCCGCCGGAGGACCCGACGCGGGTGTCGGGGTGTCGTCGTCGGCGTCTGGGTGCAGTGCCCGGTCAGGGTCTTCGGCGTGAATGTTCAGCACCGGTGCGCTGCGACGAACCTGTGCTTCCTCGCGGGCGCGGCTGAGCCCGAATCCGGAATCGCCGTGCGGCCCGCACAGGATCGAGCTGGCCGCAGCGAAAGCGTCGACCCAGTTGCGCCAGCCCTCTTCGTCGTCGGGGCCGGTCGGCGAGGTAGCGGCGGTGGTGTGCAGGCCGGGGGCACGGGGGTCTGGTGGGAGGCTTTCGAGCAGGTACTGGCGCATCGCGTTGAGGTTGTCCCACAGCTGGTCGGCGTACTCGCAGCTCTCACGCAGCGCCTCGGAGAGCAGTTCGGACTCGGGTCGGTCGTCTTCGGTGAACTGGGTTCCGCGGTGGCGCAGCGGCCGGTCGGGGTCGAGCGCCTGCGGTTTCGGTATCTCCTGCATCGGTCGGTGGTCCTTTCTCGAGGTTCAGCGATGGGCAGCTAGCCCATTGGTTTGTCGGGTCGGGTGGCAGCCTTGCTGCACCGGAGTCAGTCGGTCCAGCCCAGACCCCACAGATCGGGATCGGGCGACTCACCGGCGGCGGCGGCGAACGCCGCAAAGCCGGCGGCGACCGTGGCGCGATCGGGCTCTGGCACCCGCTGGAGGATCGCCGCAATGGCGTGCTCGCGGCGGCGGGTGACCTGACGCACGAGCTGACGTCCCGCGCTGGTGAGGGTGAGGATCAGTTGGCGCCGGTCGCCTGGATCCTCGGTGCGGGCCAGCAGCCCCATGCCGACCATGCGTTCGCACAGCCGGCTGGCGCGGGTCAGGCTGATCCGCGCGCCCTCGGCGAGCTGGCTCAACGAGGTCGATCCTTTGCCGGCGACAACCACCAGGACGCGGAACTGGACTACGTCCACGTCGGCCTCGACGCTGGAGATCGATTGCGCGCTCAACGCGACCAGAGCGCGGCTCGCAGCTAGCGTCTGCCGGAGCTGATCACTGCTCACCTCCTCACCGTCCCCGCTGGGCTCGTTCGAGGCGCGCGCCGACTGACGCGCTTCGCCGCTGCGTGGCTGTGTCACCTCATCACCCTCAATGCTTGCGTATCGCAACCATTGAGAGTAGACCAGGTTTAGTCGGTAGCCGCACTTGGGGCAGCTCTTGAGTGGCCGACGGGCCCGTGTTGTGGTCATCAGTGATCGTCCGGACATCTAGCCTGTGTTCGTGTCGGTTCCGAACACGGCGTCCTCCGAAACGCCGTTGTGAGGGAGTTTGCGAATGAAGGACACCGTCGCCGACGTCTTGTTGGCCCGCCTGCGCGATTGGAACGTCAAGCAGGTGTTCGGCTATCCGGGCGACGGGATCAATGGTCTGCTCGCGGCGTGGGGCCGTGCGGACAACGATCCGCAGTTCGTGCAGGCCCGCCACGAGGAAATGGCGGCGTTCGAGGCGGTCGGGTACGCGAAGTTCTCCGGGCAGGTCGCCGTGTGCGCCGCGACGAGCGGTCCGGGTGCGGTGCACCTGCTCAACGGGTTGTACGACGCGAAGCTCGACCACGTGCCGGTGGTGGCGATCGTGGGGCAGACCGAACGCTCGGCGATGGGCGGGTCCTACCAGCAGGAGATCGACCTGCTGAGCCTGTTCAAGGACGTGTGCAGCGATTACGTGCAGATGTGCACCGTGCCCCAGCAGCTGCCGAACCTGATCGACCGGGCCATCCGCGTCGCGCAGGCCGAGCAAGCACCGACCTGCGTCATCTTTCCCTCCGACGTGCTGGAGCTGCCCTACCAGGCGCCCGAGCACGCGTTCAAGCAGGTCCCCTCCAGCCTCGGCGTCACCCGGCCGACCGCGCGGGCGGACCGCGACGCCGTCGCGCAGGCGGCGGACATCCTCAACGCCGGTCAGAAGGTGGCGCTGCTGGTCGGGCAGGGTGCTCGCGGCTGCGTCGATGAGCTCACCCAGGTCGCCGACCTGCTCGGTGCCGGCGCGGCGAAAGCCCTGCTGGGCAAGGACGTTCTGCCTGACGACCTGCCGTGGGTGACCGGTTCGATCGGCCTGCTCGGTACAACCGCCTCGTATGAGCTGATGATGGGCTGCGACACGCTGCTCACGGTCGGCTCGAATTTCCCCTATACGCAGTTCCTGCCCGAACTCGACCAGGCGCGCGCGATTCAGATCGACCGCTCTGGTAAGTGGATCGGGATGCGCTACCCCTACGAGCTCAACCTGGTCGGTGACGCCGAGTCGACCCTGCAAGCGCTCATCCCTCTGCTCGAGCGTAAGTCCGACCGGGCGTGGCAGGAGGAGGTCGAGTCCAACGTGGCCGACTGGTGGCGGGTGCTCGAACGCCGCGCGCTAACCGGCGCCGATCCGATCAACCCGATGCGGATCTTCCACGAGCTGTCCACCCGGCTGCCGGACAACGCGATCGTTGCGGCGGACTCCGGCAGTGCCGCCAACTGGTACGCCCGGCACCTGCGCTTCACCGGCGATGTGCGCGGATCGCTCTCGGGCACGCTGGCCACGATGGGACCCGGTGTCCCGTACGTGATCGGCGCCAAGTGGGCGCACCCCGACCGGCCGGCGATCGCCCTGGTGGGTGACGGGGCGATGCAGATGAACGGCCTGGCCGAACTGATCACGGTCGCGCACTACTGGCAGCAGTGGTCTGACCCGCGGCTGATCGTCGCGGTGCTGCACAACAACGACCTCAACCAGGTCACCTGGGAGATGCGGGCCATGGAGGGCTCCCCGAAGTTCGCCGAATCTCAGACGCTTCCCGACATCGATTACGCGGCCTTCGCCCGCAGCATCGGTTTGGCCGCGGTCAACATCGATGATCCCGACGCGCTCGGGCCGGCGTGGGATCAGGCGCTGGCCGCGGACCGGCCCACGGTGCTCGACATTCGCTGCGACCCGAATGTGCCGCCGATCCCGCCGCACGCGACGTTCGAGCAGTTCAAATCCGTCGCGGGTGCGGTGCTGCACGGAGACGAGGACACCTGGGGCTTCGCCAAACAAGGTCTGAAGCAGAAGGCTCAGGAGTTCCTGCCGGGCCACAAGGACGCCTAGCCATGGCGGCGCAACCGTTCGCCGACGAACGTGCCGCGTTGAAGGAACGCACCGTCGGCGCCGGGTTCGCCGTGCTGCAAACCATCGCCGCGTTCTTCCTGCCGAACATCAAACCCGGCCAGGCCCTGGAAGACGTCGCCACATGACACTTCGCCACACGACATTGCAGCACCTGAGCCCTCAGCGGACGAACTTCTCGGCCGACCCGCGCCGATTCATCACACCAACCGCGAGGATCCCCGTCACCGTAACTACGCCCCGCGAGGACAACCTGTGACCGACACCGTCCTGCCCAATCCCGTCGTCCGCCCGGCCGAGCCCGCCGACCGCCCGATCGACGTTGCCGCGTTGCAACGGTCGTTGTCCGAGCGGGTGGACGGCGAGGTCCGCTTCGACGCCGGTACCCGCGGCGCCTACTCCACCGACGCTTCCAACTACCGAGAAATACCGATCGGCGTGGTCATCCCCCGCAGCGTGGACGCGGCGGCCGAAGCGACCGCGGTGTGCCGCGAGCATCACGCGCCGGTGGTCTCCCGCGGTGGCGGGACGAGCCTGGCCGGGCAATGCACCAACGTCGCGGTGATGATCGACTGGGCGAAGTACTGCAGCCGGCTGCTCTCGGTCGACGTCGACGCGCGGACCTGCACCGTCGAGCCCGGCATCGTCCTCGACGTCCTCAACAAACAACTCGAACAGCACGGGCTGCGCTACGGCCCGGAACCGGCGACGTACCCTAACTGCACGCTGGGCGGGATGATCGGCAACAACTCCTGCGGCGCGACCGCGCAGCGCACCGGCAAGGTCGTGGACAACATCGCCCGCCTCGAAGTGCTGCTCTATGACGGCACCCGGTTCTGGTGTGGCGAGACCAGCGACGACGACTACGTGGCGATCGAGCGGCGCGGTGACCGGCAGGCCCGGGTCTACCGGCAGCTGCGCGCACTGCGCGACACCTACGCCGAGGAGATTCGCGCCCGCTACCCCGACATACCCCGCCGGGTGTCCGGCTACAACCTCGACTCGCTGCTGCTCGAGCACGCCTTCGACATCGCCGGGCTGCTGGTCGGCTCCGAATCCACCCTGGTCACCGTGCTGCGCGCCGAGCTGGAACTCGTTCCGGTCGTGAAGGAACGCGCGCTGGTGGTGCTCGGTTTCGACAACATCGCTGCCGCGGCCGACGCGGTCCCGAAGATCCTGCCCCACGAGCCGATTGCGCTGGAGGGGTTCGATC
>JALZAI010000182.1 GCA_030948475.1 Actinomycetota bacterium | reverse complement strand
GCCACTGACCAAGTGGGTGCGGTGACTTCCGGGCTGCTCCCGCCAGCGCGGAGGGCTACACCTGAGCCGTGAGCCGAGCCGTAGGTATCGCGCTTCTGCTCGTAGCGATGGTTGTCCTCATCGTGGTCGTTGACGTCCTACGCCTGCGCGACCGTTTCTGGCTACGGCTCGTCGTCAACGTCGGCATCGTTGCCCTAGCCGCCGTGGTCTATCTAGCCTTCCTGCGCCACTAAGCCCGGATCCACGTGGATCGGGGCTAAGAATCTGCGTCCACCCTGGACGAGCACTTGGTCGACGCCTGGGTTCTTGGTTCGCAACTGCGCCATTTTGGACACGATCGACGAAGAGAACGGCGACGTCCGCAAGCGCGACGGCGGTGGCGCTGCGAGCGGCGGGCGAGATCACCGCCAGCTCTCCAAACACTTCGCCGGCCACAAGAATGCGCAGCGTCGCGGCATTTCCCGTTGGGGTGGTCACCCGGATCGCGATCTTGCCGTGCTCAGCAGGTAGAGGCAGTCGCCGTGATCGCCCTCGTTGACGACCGCTGCACCTTTTCGTCACGCTCTTCCGGCGGGCAACTGCGAGCACTGTGTGTGCCTGCTCGACGGGTACGGCGTCGAGGATCGCCCAGCGCATCGTTCAGCCCAGGTCCGGTAGCGGTACCTTGGGTCCTTGCGGTGATCGCAACACCTGACTGAGTGGGGTGTTGATCATCCGGTTTCGCTAATCACATGATCACGGAGAACGTGCAGGTGTTCTGGGCCGAGCTGCAGCGTGGTGAGTTCATCACTGATGCGGCCGTAGCTGCGGAGACGTATCGCAAGCAGGGCACTCGATGGGTGATCGCCAACGGCGGTGTTCGGCCACGACGGGGACGCGATCTGAAGGGACGGTGTCTGTCCTTCGCTGAGCGGGAACAGACCGCGATGTCGCGCGCCGCGGGCCAGTCGGTGCGGGTGATCGCGACACGGCTAGGTCGCAGCCCGTCCACGATCAGCCGGGAGTTGCGGCGCAACCAGGAAGCCGGCGGCGGCTATCTGGCCAGCTCGGCCCACGCAATGGCCTACCACCGTGCGTCGCGGCCCAAGCCGGCGAAGCTCGCCACGAACATGGCGCTGCGAGCCAAGGTCGAGCACGATCTGGAGAAGAAGTACTCACCGGAACAGATCAGCGGCCGGCTGCGTATGGAGTTCCCCGACGATCCGGAGATGCGGGTGTCACCCGAGACCATCTACCAATCGCTGTATGTGCAGTCGCGGGGCGCGTTGCGCCGCGACCTAGCGGTGTGTCTGCGCACCGGGCGGGCGCTGCGCCGCCCGAGCCGCAAGCCCGGGCAACGCAAGAACCGGATCCCGAACATGATCAATATCGCCGAGCGACCACCCGAGGTCGAGGACCGTGCGGTGCCCGGGAACTGGGAAGGTGATCTAATCATCGGCCAGCGAAACCAGACCGCGATCGGCACCCTGGTCGAACGCCAAACCGGGTACACGATGCTGGTGCACCTGCCCGAGGGTTACAAGCCCGAACAAGTCCGTGACGCGCTCGCCGCGAAGATCAAGACGCTTCCCGAGTCGCTGCGTCTGTCGCTGACCTGGGACCAGGGACCGGAGATGCGCGACTGGAAACACGTCTCGATCGACGCCGGCATCGACATCTACTTCTGCGACCCCCACTCGCCCTGGCAACGAGGGACGAACGAGAACACCAACGGCCTGCTGCGCCAGTACTTCCCCAAGAGCAGCGACCTGTCGATCCACTCCGCCGCGGACCTCGACTGGGTCGCCCAAGAACTCAACGACCGACCCCGCAAACGACTAGCGTTCAAGAAGCCGACCGAACTCATCGGCGACGTCCTGTTGCAATGACCGCCAGAATCCGCCGTACCTGTACCGGGCCGTCGATCAGCACGGTCAGGTCATCGACGTGCTGCTGTCCACTCGACGCAACGCTAAGGCCGCACGCGCATTCTTCGTGCGTGCGCCGCGGTCTGGCACGGCTCCGGTCGAAGTCACCACCGACCGCGCTCCCGTCTACCCGAGCATCGTCGGCGAGCTCGCACCGCAGGTCCGGCACATCACCGAGCAGTATGCAAACAACGCCATCGAAACCGATCATGGCCGGCTGAAAGCCAGGCTGCGACTGATGCGCGGGCTCAAAAAGCTCGCGTCCGCGCGAACCGTGACGGCTGGGCACGCGTCGTGCAGAACCTGCGCCGCGGCCACTACGAACTCACCGCCGACTTGGCTGTACATGATCGGGTGCATGTCGCGTTCGCCGAACTCGTCCTCTGCCTCTGATGGCGGCTGTCGAGCAACCCGCCGCCAACCCTGCCCCCGGACGCCCGGGAAGCGTCAACGCAACACCGCCGGTCGAGTTACTACGCCCGGCGCAACCAGGTCGAGACCCCCACCGCGGCCCGGCGACGCGAGCTGGCGGTGCACGTGAGCCGGGTGTTCGAGGACGGTCGCGAAGCGTTCGGCCGTCGACGGGTCACGGCACAGCTGAACCGCGAAGGCCACGAATGCTCGGTCGGGATGGCATCCTGCCTCTGACTCCATCAGGACGCCACCAGCTCGTCTCGGCGCGCCCGAACGATCGTAAACGCAACAGACCGGGCGGGCAGCCTCCGCGTCGACATCAGGACCGAGCACGGTGAGCAGGCGCCGCAGCTCGACCATCGCGGTGCGCGCCGAGTGATGCGTTGGCCTCGGAGCCGGTCATGGGCTGGCAATACAGTGGCGATATTGGTGGGACGACGGGTGGGAGCCGAATGTCGCACACAGAGCGCAGGCGCTGACGCGGTCGCTGCGCCGGGGTGCCAGCGACGTCGGCGGTTGACCGGGGCAACGATGATCCGAGGAGTGGCTCGATGACCAGACGGCCTTGGGTCGTGTGGTTGGCGGCGGCAGTTGCGGTGGTGGTGGCTGGTCTTGTGACCCTTGGTCTCGTGAGCCACAGCCAGAGCCACAGCCAGAGCCGCAGCCGGAGCGGTTCCGACGGTGCCTCGTCCGGCACTGGCGCGCCCGGCAATAAGTCGACCCAATCAGATGGGCGCCCCAGAGCGTCGATAGGCGACGTCGGCGCGCCGGTTCGGGCCGCCTTCTATTACGGCTGGTTTCCCGAAGCCGAGAACTGGGCGTCGCATTTCACGCCGCTCGCGGGAAAATACGATTCGTCGGACCGGGACGTCGTCGCCGCCCAGGTCGCGCAGGCGAAGGCGGCGCATCTGGACGCGTTCATCTCCTCGTGGTGGGGTCGGGGCACCAAAACCGACAGCCGGTTACCGCTGCTGCTCGACACCGCGAAACGGCTGGGTTTCCACGATGCTGCCTATTACGAACCGGAAGGGTTCGGCAATCCAACGGCGAAGACGGTGTCCGCCGACCTGACCTACCTCTCGAGTATTGCTGGGCGCTACGGCGACACCTGGCTGCGCGTGGGCGGCAAGCCGGTGTTGTTCGTGTACAGCGCGAATGACACCACCTGCGCGGTCGCGGACAAGTGGGCTGCGGCCAACGCGGGCAGGTTCTACCTGTCGTTGAAGATCTTTCCCGGGTATACGGCGTGCCGGAACCAACCTGACTCGTGGCATCAATACGGTGCGGCGCTGTCGATCAGCCGTGTCCGCGGGTATTCGATCACCGTGTCGGCGGGTTTCTGGAAGTTCAGCGAGGCCGCGCCACGGTTGGTGCGCGACGTGGCGCGGTTCCGAGCGGCCCTGGCCGCTCAGGTCGCCTCGGGCGTGCGCTGGCAGCTGCTCACCACCTGGAATGAGTGGGGTGAAGGCACCGGGGTCGAGCCCACGCGGGAGTTCGGCGCTGCCTACCTGGACGCGATGGCCTCGGTGTACCCGGGCGCCCGCTAGCTGTATTGACCACAGAGGTTGGTGACGCTCAGCCGAACTCGCAGTGGTTGCTGACGCGCTCCACAGCTCGTACCTCACTTGCCGCTCTATCTTGAACAGCCCGATAC
>JALZAI010000202.1 GCA_030948475.1 Actinomycetota bacterium | reverse complement strand
GCGGCCGGTCGGCGACGAGGCGGCACGTACTGCTTCGGGACGGGCACCCGCAGCCAGCGCTGCAACCTCGAGCGCCGCGCCAGCCGCTCGTCCCGCCGCGCCTGGGCCACCGCGGGCGCCTCGTGCCGGGCGAAGGACACCATCATCCCGAGCACGAAACACGACGCAAGCAGGGAGGTGCCGCCCGCAGAGATGAACGGGAGCGGGATGCCGGTGACTGGCAGCAGGCCAGTGACGTAACCGACGTTGATGATCGCCTGCCCGCACAGCCACACCGTCGCTGCGCCGGCGACCAGACGCACGAACGGATCGACACTTCGGCGCGCGACCCGCATCCCGGTGTAGGCGAACAGGGCGAACAGCGCGAGCACCGTGGCCGCGCCGAGCAGCCCGAGTTCCTCGCCGATGATCGCGAACACATAGTCGGAGTTGGAATTGGGCACCCAGTACTTCGAGGTGCCCTCACCGAGGCCGACGCCGAAGATGCCGCCGGACCCGAGGGCGTAGATGCTCTCGACGGTGTGGAACCCCGATCCCTTCGCGTCCTTGAACGGATCGATGAAGGACGTGAGGCGGGCCAGCCGGTACGGAGCAGCGAACGCAAGCGCGGTGATCGCGAGCCCGATCATGCCGACCACGAGCCCGAAGTATCGCATCGGCATGCCGACCATCCAGAGCAGGCCGAGCAGGATCAGCATGTAGCAGCAGGTCGTACCGAGATCGGGTTCGAGCATGACGAGCACCGCGACCAACGCGAAGCCAGGGACGAGCGGGAGCAGCAGATGGCGCGCCCTGCGCAGCGTGCCGAGCTGTTGTTTGCGTGCCAGCAAATCGGCACCCCACAACAGGATGCCGACCTTGGCCAGCTCGGACGGCTGCAACTGCATCGGCCCGAGGTCGATCCAGCGGCGCGCGCCGAAGACGCCGAAGCCGATGCCCGGGATCAGCACCGCGACAAGCGCGGTGACGCCGAGGATTAGCAGCGGGTAAGTCAGCATTCGGTAGGCCCGTGGCGACAGGCGCATCGCGAACCAGAACAACGGCACCCCGATGCCGACGAAGATGGCCTCCTTGACCATCTGGGTCCAGATCGAGGCACCGGACCCGTCGTGTGAGGCGGCGATCGTCGTAGAGACGGCCATCAGCACGCCGAAGCCGAGCAGACCCGCGGCGGCGAGCAGCAGCAGCTGGACCGAGGCGTAGGGCCGGTCGAGGAACCGCTCACCGTCCGTCGGTTCGCGGCGCAGCGTAGCTCGGGCCCGGTCCACCAGCCCGGCCGAACTGCTCAACAAACTCATGCCCGCACTCGCTTCGCTCCGAGCGGGCATGCGGAGAAGTTATGCCATTGGTTCGCTTGGCAAGCGTCGCTCATGCACGCCCCAACTCGCGCGCGGCCGACTCGAAGGCCCGCCCGCGCGCCGCGTAGTCGGCGAACATGTCGTATGACGCGCCGGCTGGAGCGAGCAGGACGGTGTCGCCGGGACGCGCGAGTCCGGCCGCGGCGCGCACCACCTCCAGCATGGCCCCATCGTCGTCGGTCGCCACCTCGATCACCGGTATCTCGGGAGCGTGTCGGCGTACCGCGTCGGCGATGATCGCCCGATCCACACCGAGCAGCACCACCCCCGCGAGCCGCGGCGCGACCTCGGCGACGAGGTCGTCGACTGCGGCACCTTTGAGCTGGCCGCCGGCGACCCAGACGATCGGCTGGTAGGCGAGCATCGAGGCTCGGGCCGCGTGCGGGTTGGTCGCCTTGCTGTCGTCGACGTAGGCGGCCCCGCCCACCGTGAGCAGGTACTGGTTGCGATGCGCGTCCGGAATGAAGTCGCGCAGCCCGCGCGCGACCGAGCCGGCATCGGCGTAGTCCGCAGCAAGCGCGGCAGCGGCGAGCGCGTTCGCGACGTTGTGCGCCCCCGCTGGGCGGACGTCCGCGACGGGCAGCAGGTCAGTGCCACGCGCGTCGACGAGCATGCCGGCGCGGACGCCGTACTCGCCGGGGTGCGGCTCGCCGAGGGTGAAGCCCCGGTGCCCGGGCAGTCGATCGAGCAGCAGCGCGAGCACGGGGTCGTCCAGATTGCCGACGGCGACAGCGGACCGCCAGACCTTGGTCTTCGCGCTGGTGTACGCGTCCATCGAGCCGTGCCAGTCGAGGTGGTCCTCGGCAAGATTCAGAATGGCACCCGCGGCCGGGGTGATCGTCGAGGACCAGTGCAGCTGGTAGCTCGACAGCTCCACCGCAAGCACGTCGTAGGGCTCCGTCGAGGTCACCGCATCGATGACCGAGACCCCGACGTTGCCGACCGCGAGCGCGCGCAGCCCGGCCGTCTGCAGGATCGACTCCAACATCCGCACGGTCGTGGTCTTGCCATTAGTGCCGGTGACCGCGAGCCACACCGCTGCGTCAGGGCCGCGCAGCCGCCAGGCGAACTCGACCTCGCCGAGCACCTCGATGCCACCGGCCAGCGCGTCCACGAGCAACGGGTGGTGCGGGGGGAAGCCCGGTGAGGTCACCACGAGCGACACCCCGTCGGGCAGCCTCTCCAGCGCACCGAGGAAGACCGCACCGGCGTCGAGCAGCGCCTGGGTGCCCCCCGACCGGTCGCGGTCGGACAACAGCACGTGGGCGCCGCGCGCGAGCAGGACACGGGTCGCTGCCTGGCCGGCGAAGCGGGCACCGCACACCAGCACCGTCGCACCCCGAAGGCTCAGCGGCTCACCCATTGCCGATGAAGTCCGCGTAGAACAGGCCCATCCCGAACGCGACCGCGATGCCGGCGACGATCCAGAACCGGACGATGATCGTCACCTCCTCCCAGCCGCCGATCTCGAAGTGGTGGTGCAGCGGAGCCATCCGGAATACCCGCTTACCAGTGCCGGTGCGGAACCGGGTGTACTTGAACCAGCCGGTCTGGATGATGCCGGACAGGGTCACGGTTGCGAACAGGCCGCCGAGCACGACCAGCAGCAACTCGGTGCGCGTCAGGATCGCCAGGCCCGCCATCAGCCCGCCGAGGGCCATCGACCCGGTGTCCCCCATGAAGATCTGCGCGGGCGAGGCGTTCCACCACAGGAACCCGAAGCACGCGGCCATCGCCGACGCGGCGACGAGCGCGACGTCCAGTGGATCGCGGACCACGTAGCAGCCGCCGATCGGGTTGTTGCCGCAGGTGTTGCGGAACTGCAGGAACGAGATCAGCGTGAACGCCCCGAACACCATCGCCGCCGCGCCGGCGGCGAGCCCGTCCAGGCCGTCGGTCAGGTTCACGGCGTTCGACGTGGCGGCGACGATCACGTACGCAAGCACGATGAAGCCGATGCTGCCGACCCCGAGCACCCTGATGTCGCGTACGTAGGACAGGTGCGTCGAGGCCGGGGTGAGGCCGAGGGTGTTGCGGAACTGGACGGCGAGGACGCCGAATACGATGCCGACCACGAGCTGACCGCCGAACTTGGCCCGGGCGCGCAGGCCGAGACTGCGCTGCTTGCGGATCTTGATGAAGTCGTCGAGGAAGCCGACCGCGCCCAATCCGACGAGCAGCAGGAGCAACAGTAGGCCGGACGCGGTCGGCCCGCCGCCGCCGTTGATGGCGACGGTGACGTGCGCTGCCGTGTAGCCGAGGACGGTCGAGCCGATGATGGCGACGCCACCCATGGTCGGGGTGCCGCGCTTGACCAGATGCGTCTGCGGGCCGTCGGTGCGGATCTCCTGGCCGAATCCGCGGCGTCGGAAGAACGCGACCGCGACCGGGGTGAACAGGATCGAGGACATCAGCGAGACGACCGCGCAGATCAGGATCGTCTTCACCCGATGCCGCCTCCCCTCTCGTCTTCCGGACCCGCGACTGCATCCTGCGCGATGGCCAGCGCCACCCGCTCTAGACTCGCCGCACGGGAGGCCTTCACCAGCACGACGTCCCCGGGGCGCAGTTGGGCACGCAGCGCGGCGACGGCGGCGTCGACGTCGGGAACCCACTGCGCGTCGCCGCCCCAGGAGCCTTCCAGAGCCGCCGCCTGCTGGATCGGCCGGGCGGCCGGCCCTACCGCAATCACGCGTGCTATGTCCAGGCGCGCAGCAAGCCGGCCGACCGCGTTGTGCTCGACGAGTTCTGAGCGGCCCAGCTCGGCCATCGGGCCCAGCACGGCGAAGCTGCGTCCGCCGATCCCGCGCCGCGTCCGGGCGAGCGAGGCCAGTGCCTCGAGCGCCGCGCGCGTCGACTCGGGGTTGGCGTTGTAGGCATCGTTGATGATCGTCACGCCGTCGTTGCGCTCGGTGACCTCCATCCGCCACCGGGAGGTGAGGACGGCGGCACCCAGGGCCCGGGCCACGGCGGACAGTGACAGCCCGGCCGCTGAGGCCACGGCAACGACGGCGAGGGCATTGCCGACGTGCTGTGCTCCGACCAGCCGCAGCTGCACGGATGCGGACTCGCCACCCGCACGCAGGACGAAGCCGGGGCGCCCCAGCTCGTCGAGCGTGACGTCCTCGGCGCGGACGTCCGCGTCAGCCGATTCGCCGACGGTCACTACGCGCGCGCTCGTCCGTGCGGCCATACCCAGTACGAGCGGATCGTCGGCGTTGAGCACTGCCAGCCCGTCGGCGGGCAGGGACTCGACCAGCTCGCCCTTGGCGCGGGCGATCACCTCCCGGGTGCCGAATAAGCCCACGTGTGCGGTTCCGACATTGAGGACGACACCGATGCGCGGCGGGGCGATGCGGGCCAGATGGCGCACCTGCCCGATACCCCGCGCGCCCAGCTCGAGGACCAGGAAGCGGGTCTGCGCGTCGGCGCGCAGCACCGTGTACGGATGGCCGAGCTCGTTGTTCATCGAACCGGTCGGCGCGATCGTCGGTCCGGCCAGCACCAGCAGCTGGGCCAGCAGGTCCTTGGTCGACGTCTTGCCGGACGATCCGGTAATCCCGATGACCGTCGCGGGCAGGCGCCGGGCCACCGCAGAAGCCAGGGCGGTCAACGCCCGCAGGCCGTCGGCGACCTCGATCCGCGGGCCGGCGACCTGGCGGGTCGTCATCGCTGCGACCGCGCCGAGGTCCAGGGCCGTCCGCACGTAGTCGTGGCCGTCGACCTGCTCGCCGGGGAAGGCGACGAACAGCCCGCCCGGGCCCAGCTTGCGCGAGTCGTACTCGACCGATCCGGAGACGACGGTGCCCGGATCGGCGTCCCGCAGCCGTCCACCCACGAGCTGCGCGATCTCACCAAGGCTCAGCGGGAGCATCGCGCGTCCCCCCGAGCATGGTTTCCCGCCGAGTTGCCGGTTCGAGGTCGGAAAAGCGGCAAGCCGGAGGTAAAACAGGTGGACGGGGCCATCAGAGCCGTCCCGCCAGGGCCGCGCGCAGGACGTCGCGGTCGTCGAAGGGGTGGACGACGCCGGCGATCTCCTGCCCCGGCTCGTGCCCCTTGCCCGCCACTAGCACCGTGTCGCCGTCGCGCGCTGCCGCGACCGCTGCGCCGATCGCCTCAGCCCGGTCGCCCACCTCGCGGACCTCGCCGCGTTCCGCGGACGGGACGGCCAGCGCGCCCGCAATCATCGCGCGCCGGATCGCGGCCGGCTGCTCGGTGCGCGGATTGTCGTCGGTGACGATCAGCAGGTCAGCTCCGCGCGCGGCAATCTGGCCCATCAGCGGCCGTTTGGCGCGATCGCGGTCGCCGCCGCAACCCAGCACGACGATCAGCCGGTGCGCGGTGAGCGGGCGCAGCGCGCGCAGCGCACCGTCTACCGCGGCCGGCTTGTGGCTGTAGTCGACGACGGCGAGGAACGGCTGGCCGGCCTCGATGCGCTCCATCCGGCCCGGGACGGCAGCGGCCGCCACCGCGGGCGCCGCGACCTCAGCAGCTACCCCCGCCGAGTGCAGGATCGCCAGCGCCAGCAGGACATTGGCGACGTTGAAACCACCCGGCACCGAGCATCCGGCGGCGACGTCCACGCCCGGCCCGAGCGCGCGAAAGCGTGTTCCGCCGCGGCCGTCGCCGGCCACGCCCACCGCGCGCCAGGTCGCGTCCGCTGAGCCGGTACCGACGGTGACCGCATCCGGGCCGGCGACGCTGGCCAGCCGCCGCCCCCAGGAATCGTCGACGCAGATCACCGCCGCCCGCGAGCGTCCGTCGAACAGGCGCGCCTTCGCGGCGAAGTAGTCCTCCATGTCGACGTGGAAGTCGAGGTGGTCCTGGGAGAGGTTGGTGAACGCGCCGACGGCGAAGTCGATGCCGCCCACGCGCCCCATCGCGAGCGCGTGGCTGGAGACCTCCACCGCGACCGAGTCGAGCAGGCGCTCGGCCATCAGGGCGAGCAGTGCCTGCACCTCCGGCGCCTCGGGTGTCGTGAAGCCGGTCTTGACGACCTCGTCGCCGATCAGCGTCGCGACGGTGCCGATCAACCCGCAGGCGCGCCCGGCCGCCTGTAGGCCCGCCCGGACGAAGTACGTCGTCGTCGTCTTGCCGCTGGTACCCGTCACGCCCAGCACCGACAGCCGGCTGCTCGGCCGGCCGTACACCCGCGCCGCGACCGGTCCGACGGCCGCCCGCACGTCGTCCACCACGACCACCGGTACGCCCGGCGACACCAGCGCCCGCCCGGGCCGATCGGTCAGCACGGCCACCGCACCCGCGGACAACGCGCCCGCCGCGTAGGACGCGCCGTGGGCCGCGTGCCCGGGAGCGGCCGCGAACAGATCTCCGGGACGGACCCGTCCGCTGCTCATCGTGACGCCGGTCACGAGAACGTCGGTGCCGACCAACTCCCCGCCGAGACCGCTCAACAGCTGCGGGACGACCCGGTCCGGACGCGGCACGCCCACCGGGGCAGGAGCGACCGACGGCACGTCAGCAAACGGTACTTGGTGACGCCATCCGGGTGACCGCGTCACAGACTTGCAGCGGCACGTGCCGAGATCGCGAGCCGGTCGGCGCGACGCGTGCATGCATCAGCTCATAGCTGGCGATCTCGTGGAACAGCGGGGCCGCGACGTCGCCGCCCTCCAGGCCGTGTGCCGGGTTGTCGACCATGATCGCCACCACGAACTGCGGGTCGTCGGCCGGGAGCATGCCGGCGAATGTGTCCCAGTTCATCCAGCTCGAGTACGCGCCGCCGTGGTTCGGGTCCGGCTGCTGCGCGGTGCCCGTCTTGCCAGCCACGCGGTACCCGGGGATCGCGGCCTTGACGCCGGTGCCGCCCGGCAGGGTCACCGACTCCAGCATGGTGCGCAGCGTGCGGGCGGTAGCGGGATCGATCACCTTGATGCCGGCGGGCTGCGTCGTTATGGTCTTTGCGCCGTCCGGCGCGGTGAGCGACTGCACGATGCGCGGGGGCACGCGAACGCCGTCGTTCGCGATCGTCTGATAGATCCCGGCGAGCTGCAGGACGGTCATGCTCTCGCCCTGCCCGAAGGGCAGGTTGGCGAACGTCGAGGCCGACCAGCTGCTCATCGGCGGCAGGTAGCCGCTGCTCTCGGCAGGCAGCTCGATACCGGTCTTGGTGCCGACCCCGAACTTCTTCTCGTAGTCCATCCACGTCTTCGGGCCGATTCGGTGGGCGATCTTCAGCGTCCCGACGTTGGAGGACTCGGCAAGCACCCCCGTCGCGGTGAACTTCTCGGTCGGGTGATACCACGCGTCGCTCACCGTGACTCCGCCCGTATGCAGCGTCGGCGGCACCGAGATCACCGAGTTCGGTTTGATCAACTTCTGCTGCAGCGCCGCCGCGAAGGTGGCCCCCTTCTGCACCGAGCCCGGTTCGAAGGCGGACATCACGGGGGGGTTCATCGGGCTGTCCGGTTTGATCGAGTTGGGGTCCGCGGAGTTGAACGTCGCGGACGCGGCCATGGTCAGTACCTGGCTGGTGTGGGCGTCGAGCACGACCAGCTCGGCGCTGCGGGCACCGGACTCGCGCACGGCCTGGTCCAGGTAGCGCTGCGAGGTGTACTGCAACGCCTGATCGATGGTCAGCGTGACCGTGCCACCGTTGCGTGCCGGATCGGTCACCGTCCGGCTGCTCGGGTTGACGTTGCCCGAATTGTCGACGCTGTAGGTGACGCTGCCGTCCGTGCCGGCCAGCACCTTGTTGAACTGCGCCTCGGTGCCGGCGGCGCCCGTCCCGTCGGAGTGCACCGCGCCGATGACGTTGGCCGCGGTGGTCGTACCGGGGTAGCGCCGCTGGGTGGTGGCCTGGGTGTAGATGCCGGCCAGTCCGAGGTCGGACACCCGCTGCGCCGCGAACGGCGTGCGCGCGGGCGCGACCATCGAGTATTTCCCGCGCCGCGAAATCGCGGTGAGCACCGCCGTCAGACTGCGCCCGACGAGCGGGGCCAGCTTGGCCGCATAGCTGGCACGGCGCGTCGCGGGGATCTGCGCGGGGTCGGCGGTGATGTCCTGCGCCTGCGAGGTATAGGCGAGCGCCGTCCCGAAGCGGTCGAGGATCTGGCCACGCAGGGCGTGCAGTGAGATGCGTTGCACCCGCTGGTCCGAGGCCGCGGTGGCGTAGCGCTGCGCGTCCAGACCTTGCAGCTGGACGAGGCGTCCGCCGATCACGAGCAGCAGGGTGCAGACCGTGGCGAACCCGAACCGCAGCCGGACGTTGAGCCCACCGAGACGCAGGCCGCGGCGGCGTCGGCTCATCGGGTTCCTCCCGGAAGGGTCGTGGTCGGCGTGGGGGCCGGACGAGTGGTGCTGGGCCGCACGTGCCGGCGCGGGGACCTCGGCGAGGTCCTGCTGCTACGTGCCGACGTCGACGACGGGTGGACACGGTTCGTCCGCTTCGTCTTGGCGGTCGACGTGGTCGGCTTCGGCTTTGGCTTTGGCTTCGGCTTCGTAGACGGGTGCGGGGCGACATAGGTCGGGTACCCGGTCGCGGCCGCCGGGCTGCCCAGCACGCGTACCGTCCCGTCCGCGCCGACGACAAGGAACGCGGGGTTGCCGGCCGGGACCATGCCCAGCTGCCCGGCGGCGTTGGCCAGGTTTGCGGGAGCCGCGCTCGCGGCCACCGCGTTCTCCAGTTCGGCCACCTGCGCGGCGACACTCTCGTCGCGGCTGGCCAGGCCGTGGCGGGTCAGCTCGTTGGCGGCTGAGGCGGTATTGAGCGCGAGCAGTGCCGCCATGCCGCCGACGCTCAGGCCGAGCACCAGCAGGGCAAACGGTGCGCGCGGCGCCCGCGGCGCATGCCTGGGTGGCGTGTTCCTCACGCGGGCTCCCGGATTCGTTGGGCTGCCCGCAGTCGCACGGACGCGGCGCGGGGGTTGGCGGCGATCTCGTCGTCGGTAGCCGACTCGCTGCCGCGGGTGAGCAGGCGCAGCTGCGGCCCGCGGTCGGCCAGCCGGACGGGCAGGTCGATCGGCGTGTGGTCGCTCGCAAGTTCGGCGAGGCTTTGCTTGACGATGCGGTCCTCGAGCGAGTGGTAGGCCAGCACCACGATCCGGCCGCCAACCCGCAGGCTCTGAAGTGCGGTCGGGACCGCGGCGCGCAACGTCTGCAACTCGTCGTTGACCTCGATGCGCAGCGCCTGGAAGCTCCGCTTGGCAGGGTGACCGCCGTGCCGCCGGGTGGCGGCCGGGATGGCGGTGCGGATGAGCTCGGCCAGCTCGGCTGTCGAAGTCAGCGGCGCGGTGCGGCGAGCCCGGTCGATCGCGCGGGCGATGCGCAGCGCGAAGCGCTCCTCGCCGTATTCTCGCAATACCCGCGCCAGCTCCGAGACCGGATAGGTGTTGACGACGTGCGCCGCGTTCGGGCCGGTGCTCGCGTCCATGCGCATGTCCAGCGCGGCGTCCTGGGCATAGGCGAAGCCCCGCTCGGCGAGGTCAAGCTGCATGGACGAGACGCCGAGGTCGAACAGCACTCCGTCCGCGCCGGACAACCCGAGTGAGTCGAGCATCTCCGGCATCCGGTCGTACACGGCGTGCACGAGGTGCGTGCGCGCGGCGAAATGGTTGAGACGATCACGGCTGCGGGCGATGGCGGCAGGGTCGCGGTCCAGTCCGACGAGGGTGAGCTGCGGATGCGCGGCGAGCAGTGCTTCGGCGTGACCGCCGAGGCCGAGGGTGGCGTCGACCACCACCGCCGACTCGCCGTCGAGCGCAGGCGCGAGCAGGGCCAGGACGCGCTCGAGCAGAACCGGTACATGCGTTGCCGTGGATCGCGGCGTGCCGTCCGGTGCATCCATCGCGGTGCGGTCCTCGTCGGTGTCGTGGGTGGACGTTGGGTCTGGCAGCGAGATTCGATGTGGTCCCCACCCGTCGGGCGCACACTGGCGCCGGGGGCCGAAACGGTCGGCGCTTGGGTTGCACCTGACACCGGGGAAGTGGCGTCAGGGGCCGGACGGGAGGAGGCCGCAGCGAAGCTCGCGAGGTGCGCGATGCGCTCACCCGGTCGGAGGCAGCACCCCCTCGGCGAGGTCGGCGAAGGCCTGCTCGGACTCTTCGAGGTAGCGCTGCCAGGCCTGGGCGTTCCAAACCTCGATGCGGCGGTTCGCGCCGATCACCACGCAGTCCTTCTGCAGCCCGGCGTACTCGCGCAGCTGGAGCGGGATGGTGACCCGGCCCTGCCCGTCGGGGTTCTCCCGGGACGCGCTGGCGTAGAGCACCCGGCCGTAGCCACGCATCCGGCTGTCGGCCAACGGGGCGTCGTCGGTCAGCCCCGCCGCAAAGCGGGTGAACTCGTCGGTGGGGAACACGTACAGGCAGCGTTCCTGTCCCTTGCAGATCACCAGCCCGCCCTCCAGCTCCGCTCGGAACCGCGCCGGGAGAGCGAGACGGCCCTTGTCGTCCAGGCGGGGGGTGTGTGTGCCGAGGAACATCGGCCACCACCTCCGGACGCGGGGCGGCCCGGAAACAGCCGCCGTGCCTCACTCATCCCCACCGGGCCCCACTGTACCCCACTTCATACCACGCGCCCCGCACCCCGCTCCACTTGCGCCACCCGCGGCGAGAAGATCAGCGGGTGCCGGTGTCACCGCGGTCGTGAATACTCGAAGTCACACGCCCGGCCTGAGCCGGCGGCGAGCGCAGAGGGACGGTTTATCGGTGGAGCACGGCGCGCACGAGGATAATTCAGCCCACCGGTACGCCGCCGGGTCCGGACTGGAGACGGCCCCGGCCGATGTCCACGCAGTGCGTGTGCTGAGCGAGCGGATCGCGGCCAACATCGACCAGGTCATCGAAGGCAAGCGCGAGACGATCCGGCTCGGCGTCGCCATCCTGCTCGCCGAGGGCCACCTGCTTATCGAGGACGTTCCGGGCGTCGGCAAGACCACCTTCGCCAAGGCGCTCGCGCGCTCGATCGACTGCTCAGTCCGCCGCGTCCAGTTCACCCCTGACCTGCTGCCGAGCGATCTCACCGGCGTCAGCGTCTACAACGCCGAAGATCGCGATTTCGAGTTCAAGCCCGGTCCGGTGTTCGCCAACATCGTCGTCGGCGACGAGATCAACCGGGCCTCGCCGAAGACCCAGTCGGCGCTGCTCGAATGCATGGAGGAGCGGCAGGTCACCGTCGACGGCGTCACCTACCCGCTCGAGGCGCCATTCCTCGTCCTCGCCACGCAGAACCCGATCGACATGGAGGGCACCTACCCGCTGCCGGAGGCCCAGCGCGACCGGTTCACCGCCCGTATCTCGCTCGGCTACCCCGATCGCGCCGCCGAGATCGCGATGCTCAACGAGCACGCCTCGCACAACCCGCTCGACACGCTGCGCGCGGTCTCGGGCGCGTCCGAGGTGCGCTCGCTCATCGCCGGGGTCCGCGCCGTGTACGTCGCCGATGCGATCAAGGCGTACGCGGTCGACCTGGCCGAGGCCACCCGGCGGGCCGGGGACGTGCGACTCGGTGCGTCCCCCCGCGCCACGCTGCAGCTGCTGCGGGCGGCGAAGGCGTGGGCGGCGATGAGCGGGCGCGAGTACGCGCTGCCCGACGACCTGCAGTTCATGTTGCTGCCCGTGCTCGCGCACCGGCTGTTGCTCACCGCCGACGCCCACATCGCGGGACGCTCGGCGGAGGACCTGCTGGCCCAGATCATGCAGGCGGTACCGATCCCCGGCGGCGTGCCGGCCGCTGCGATGACGCGACGGACGAGCTGAGTCGATGGCACGCCCGCGTACCGGTTTCACCACCCGAGCGAGCTGCCTGATCGCAGCGGGGATCACCGCGATCGCCTGCGGGGTGCTGCTCGGGATCGTGGATCTGGCCCGCGCCGGGGTGCTGGCCCTGGCCGTCCCGTTGCTCTCGGCCCTGGTCGTGTTGCGGTCGCAGGTGCGTCTGGCCAACCGGCGCAGCGCCGAGCCGGCCCGGGCCAGCGCGGGCGACACCGTCGTCGTGAACCTGTCGATCACGAACCGCTCACTGCTGCCGACCGGTGCCTTGATGCTTGAGGACCAACTGCCCGACCAACTCAGCGGACGCGCCCGCTTCGTCCTGGACAGTCTGCGCAGCCGCGAGACACGCACGGTGTCCTACCGCATGCCGCGACTGCCGCGCGGGCGCTACCGGTGCGGGCCGCTGCGCATCCGGCTCACCGACCCGTTCCACCTCGTCGACGTCCGCCGCTCGTTCACCGCCGCCAACGAGATCGTGATCACGCCTATCGTGGAAGCGCTGCAACACCTCGATCCGCCTCGCTCGATGGACGTCGGCGACGACGCCGGCAGCCACTCGATCGGGGCCCGGGGCGCGGACGACGCGTCCACCCGCGAATATCGCACCGGCGACGACCTGCGCAAGATTCACTGGCGCTCGTCCGCACGCACCGGGGCGCTGATGGTGCGCCAGGAGGAGCGGCCGCGGCGTGGCGAGGTGACGCTGTTGCTGGATCTGCGCTCGAGTTCGCACGTCGAGGCGAGCCGCTCGGCGCCAGATAGTGCAGACAACGCCGGAGACACTGACGACGACGCTGACGAGCGGGCCCGCAGCAGCATGGAATGGGCGATCAGCGCGGCGGCGAGCATCGGCGTCTACACCCTGGTGAGTGGGCGCGACCTCGCACTGGCCAGCGACCTGTCCACGCCGGGACGGGTGCGGATGGCCGACACCACCAGCCTCACCAACTATCTGGCGACCGTCCGGGCGTCCTCGCGGCGCGAGCTCACGCCGCTGTCCGGCCTGGTGTCCTCACTGACAAGGGAATCGACGGTGACCGCGGTGGTCGGCGATCTCGATCCGGCCAGCCTGCGGATGCTGTCCGGCGTGCACCTGCGCGGGTCGGCCACGACGGCGCTGGCACTGGTCCTCGACACTGCGACCTGGGCGTACGGCCCCGGCTCGCAGGCCTCGCCCGCCTCGGCTCCCTGCTATGCGGCGGCGCGGGTGCTGCGCGGCGCCGGCTGGCAGGTGGGGATCGTGCGCTGCGGCGACAGCGTCGCCAACGCGTGGCGCACGCTGCTGACCC
>JALZAI010000167.1 GCA_030948475.1 Actinomycetota bacterium | reverse complement strand
GTTCGGCTCCTTCGGCATCGAATGGGACCTCACCGAGGCCGCGCCGGACGATCTCGACCGGCTCGCGCAGTGGTGCGCCCGGTACCGGCGGCTGCGCCCGCTGCTGCAGTCCGGACGCATGGTGCGCATCGACACCAGCGACCCGACGGTCCTCGCGCACGGCGTGATCGCCGCCGATGCGCGCAGCGCCCTGATCGCACACGTCCAGCTGGACGAGTCGGCGCACAACCGCGGCGTCGTCCTGAAGATTCCCCGCCTGGATAGGGAGGCGAGCTACCGGCTGGAGTGGGCAGGCCCGGTCGACCACGCGCACCTGTCCGTCGCCCCGCCGCTCGATCCGGCCGGCCCCACCCGCGGGGTGCCGCTCAGCGGCGCGGTGCTCGCGGACCTGGGCATCTGGCTGCCACGCCGAAGGCCGGAGACGATCCAGCTCATCTCGCTCAATACGCTCGTCCAATGACTGCGGAGGGACTGCGCGAGGCGATCGAGCTGATGCGCGCGGACGGCGCGTCCGACGAGGCAACGGCCGTGTTCGCCCACTACTACCGGGAGCTGGAGTCCGGCGCGTCCGGGCTCATCGCCGAGGACGAGATCGATCCGGTCCCGCAGCTGCCCCATCTCGACGAGCTCGAGGTGCCCGACGACGTCGCCCGCGAGGCGTTCGCCGCCACTGCGGTCGTCAAGCTGAATGGAGGGCTGGCCACGTCGATGGGCCTGGACCGGGCCAAGTCGCTGCTCCAGGTGACGGATGGGCTCAGCTTTCTCGACATCATCGTGCGGCAGGTGCTCAACCAGCGTGAGCACTACGGAGTGCAGCTGCCGCTGCTGTTCATGGACAGCTTCCGAACCAGCTCGGACAGTCTCGCCGCTTTATCCGGGTATCCGAAACTGCCGGTGCCGCCGCTGCCGCTCGACTTCCTGCAGAACCGCGAACCGAAGTTGCGCGCCGACGATCTCGCGCCAGTCGACTGGCCGGCCGACCCGAGCCTGCAGTGGTGCCCGCCCGGCCATGCGGACGTCTACCCCGCCCTGCATTCGTCCGGAGTTCTCGATGCCCTGCTCGCGCGTGGCTATCGGTACGCGTTCCTGTCCAACTCCGACAACCTCGGTGCCGTCGCCGAGCCGCGCATCGCCGGATGGCTGGCCGCGAATGACATTCCGTTCGCGCTGGAGTCCACTCGGCGCACTCCGGCCGATCGCAAGGGCGGTCACCTCGCCGTTCGTAGATCCGACGGCCGGCTCGTGCTCCGCGAGACCGCGCAGACCGGTCCCGAGGACATCGCCGCGCTGCAGGACCTGAGCCGCCACCAGTTCTGCAACACCAACAACCTGTGGCTCGATCTGCGCCGGCTGCGCGAGGCGCTGGCCCGGACCGGCGGCGTGCTGGGCCTGCCGCTCATCCGCAACGTCAAGACCGTCGACCCGCAGGACCCAAGCACCCCGGAAGTGATCCAGATCGAGGCGGCAATGGGCGCGGCCGTGCAGGTCTTCGACGGCGCCCGCTCGGTCCTGGTCGACCGCACCCGGTTCGCGCCGGTCAAGACGACCAACGACCTGCTGCTGCTGCGATCGGACCGCTATGTCCTCGGCGCGGACGCCCGGCTGGCCGCGTCCGGCCAGACATTCGTCGATCTGGATCCCGCGTTCTACAAGCAGTTGCGCGACTTCGAGGCACGGTTCCCGGACGGGCCGCCCTCGCTGATCGGATGCGCCAGTCTGCGGGTGCGAGGGGACATCACCTTCGGCGCGGGGGTGATCGCTCGCGGCGACGTGGCCCTCGACGCAACGGTCGCCGGCAACCGGATCGAGGCGAACACGGAGCTCGGGCCCTGACCACGACGCGGTTTGCACCCGGGATCGTTGCTACTCGCGCCGAATTGGCAACGAACTTGGCTGCAAACCGAGCTCAGCCGACCTGCCGCTCCTCGCGCAGTTTGAACTTCTGCAGCTTGCCGGTTGCGGTACGGGGCAGGCTGTCCACGAACTCGATCTTCTTGGGGCACTTGTAGCCGGCGAGCGTGTCGCGGCAGTGCGCGATCAGGTCCTTCTCGCTCGGGTCCGACCCGTCGGTCACGACCAGCGCGGTCACCAGCTCGCCCCATTTCTCGTCGGGGATGCCGATCACCGCGACCTCCTTGACCGCGGCGTGCGACATCAGCGCGTCCTCCACCTCGATCGAGGAGACGTTCTCGCCTCCGGAGATGATGACGTCCTTCTTGCGATCGGAGATCACCAGGTAGCCGTCCTCGTCGAGGATGCCGCCGTCCCCGGTGTGGAACCAGTTGTCCTGCTGTGCCTCTTCGGTGGCGTCGGGCTGCTCCCAGTACCCCTCGAGGTTGTGGTTGGACTGGGTCAGCACCTCGCCTTCAGCGTCGATCATCAGGCGCACGCCGAGCGCCGGGGCCCCCGCCCGGCCGAGCAGCTTGGCCCGATCGGGCGTGGACAGCTCGTCCCACTCGGCCCGCTGCCGGTTCACGCTCACCAGCGGGGCGGTCTCGGTGAGGCCGTAGATCTGGATGAACTCCCAGCCCAGCTCGTCCAGGACGCGCTCGATGGTGCGGGTCGGCGGCGGGGCTCCGGCGGCGACGATGCGCACCCGACCCCGTCCGGGAATCTCGCCGTCCCACTTCGACGCGGCGTCCAACGCGGCCGCAATCACGGCGGGCGCCGCGCACATCAGGGTCACGCCGTAGTTCTCGATACGGCGCAGGATCTCGGTGCCCTCGACTTGGCGCAGCACGATGTGCCGCGCGCCTACGCCGGTCACGCCGAACGGCATCCCCCAGCCGTTGGCGTGGAACATAGGCAGCGTGTGCAGGTAGGTGTCACGGTCGCTGATCGTGGTGTGCAGGCCGAACACGGTGGCATTGAGCCAGTTGTTGCGGTGTGTGAGTTGCACGCCCTTGGGACGCGCGGTGGTGCCCGACGTGTAGTTGATCGTCGCGGTCGCACCCTCGTCCGGCTCGTCCCACGGCCGCGGCTCGGTGTCGGGCAGATAGAGCGCTTCGTCGTCGCCGAGGACGAATTTGTGGGCGACGTCGAGCGAGTCGAGCACGTCCTTCAGCGCCGGGTCGGCATAGACCACGTCCGCGCCGCAGTGCCCGACGATGTAGCGGATCTCCGACTTGGACAGCCGGAAGTTGATCGGCACGAAGATGCGTCCCCAGCCAGAGATGCCGAAGAAGGAGGTCAGCAGCCGCGCGGAGTTCTGGGAGATAACCGCGACCCGGCCGCCGACGGGCACCTCGAGCTGGTCGAGTCGAGCGGCCTGGGCCCGTGCGTTGGCCGCCAGCTCGCGGTAGCTGAGGTCGCCGAGGCTCGGCGCCGGCTGGTCGGGTTCGTCGACGACGGCCGAGCGAGCCGGGTAGACCTGCTCGGCGCGATCGAGGAAATCCCGGACGGTCAATGGATAGAACACAGCGCACCTCCGCGATAGGTTGGCCGTTGACGATTACACCCCTGGTGCTCTCGGCTTGGCCATACCCGAACGGCTGGGCTGGACGCCAGCCGCTCCTTCGGCGCAGGGTGCACCAATGCGCATGTCCGCAGCGGCCGGGGTTCGGGACCGGAGCTGGTGGGCAGCCGTGGCGCTGCTGTTCGCCGCGGCATTCGGCACCAACGTCTCGACGCCGCTACTGCTGCTCTACCGGGAGCGGCTGCACGTGTCGGCGACCGTCGTCTCCCTCGTCTTCGGCGTGTACGCGCTGGGCCTGGCGCCGTCGCTGTTGCTGGGCGGCCCAGCATCGGACCGGTACGGGCGTACCCGCCTGCTGCTGCCCGCGACCATTCTGGCGGCGCTCGCCTCGCTGCTGTTCTTGTTCGGCGCCGACTCGACGCCGATGCTGTTCGTGGCACGCTTCGTGCAGGGTCTCGCGACCGGTGCCGTTTTCAGCGTCGGCAGCGCGTGGTTGCAGGAACTGCTCGGCGCGACCCTGGTCGCGGTCGCAGCGCGGCGCGGATCGCTCGGACTCAGCCTCGGCTTCTCCCTGGGCCCGCTCACGTCCGGGTTGCTCGGTCAATACGGGCGGTGGCCACTGGTCGTCCCGTACCTGGTACACGTGGCACTGG
>JALZAI010000166.1 GCA_030948475.1 Actinomycetota bacterium | reverse complement strand
CGGCCGGCTAGTGCGGTGTCACTCGTCGCAATGCGCCCTTGTCGAGGCGAAGTCGGCGTGATCGGTTGAGCGGTCGACGAGACGCAGTTGCATATCGCCTTTGGTGTATCGATCGGTAAAGTACTCGCCGGTGATCGAGGATGGTCGAAGGCCGACTAAGTCCAGTGTGGTTGCGCCGAAGTGTGGCCGGCTGCGTGCTTCGAGCTCTTGCATTGGGCGGTTGGCGTAGATGAATGTAAGCAGGTTCCCGCCGCTGGTTTTGGACCAGACGGCGGTTTGCGACTCGCTCCGGCTCTCGGCGGTGTACTGGCGCACGGAGATGGACCAGTAGGACTGCGTGACGATGATGTAGGCCTCGATCGGCCCTCGGTTGCCGCCTTCGGGAATGTGGCTGTCGTCGGTGGGTCGCAGATTGACCGACCATGTGCCAGTGATCCACGGACGCTTTGCGAAGCGTTGCACCCCGGGAAGGCGCCAGAGCCAAAGGTCCCACACCGCCAGTAGAAGCGTGGCGATGGCTGGAAGGTAGGCGACGATCTTCTTGGCGCCGTCTTGTAAATGCACGCCGCTGACGTAGAGGACGACGGCGTAGGCGATGCCTACGAGCGTTGCGACGATGCGAGTCGTCGTTGCCGGTGAACCCATCAGTAGTCGAGGTAGTTCCAGGTAGCGAGGACCAAGCCTTTGGCCTCGGCCGGCGTCCAGGTCTGGTCACTGCCGAAGAGGTACTTGATGTTGTTCGGCTCGGTCCATTCGCTGGTGCGACCGTTGTCGAGGTTGTCCCACAGCTCGTAGAGCGTGGCCCGGAAGCCGTCGCTCAGAGTGCTTCCCCGCTGGAGTGTCGTGTTACCGACGTTCCACACCAGGCACTCCATAAAGTAGGAGGGCAACTCATCGATCGTGCGAAGGTGTTCCAGCGTGTTCTCGGCGCTCTTGAGGGCTCGGACGAATCGCTTGTAGCGGCCGCCAGAGTTGGTGTTCTTTCGGCGCCCGTTCTGGAGTTGCTGCATGGGCCAGTTGACGATGTAGTTCGACTTGCCCTTCGGAAAGACACAGCTGCCCTCTCGCTTGCTGCGGCGGTTCGGATCGTCGTAGAGCACGTAGTCGAAGCTCGGGACGACGTCGACACTTGGTCGGCTGCCGGATACGGTCAAGACCGTTAGAGCGATCTTGCCGGACTTGACTGACGACGACCCGAAGGCAGAAGCAAGAGCGGCCTGCACCTCGGATCGCAGGTGCTCGGGCGTCCACGGTCCTTCATACGGTGTGCCGAGTCGCTCGGCTGGAGCCTGGCCAGGCATGTACTCGTAGTACTCGCACCTCGTGCACTGCGCGGCGATATCGACGTCGCTGTCCCGCCGAACGTTGGTGTTGTTGGGGTAACTGCCCTTGGCGTAGACCTTGAGCCCGGCGGTGGCCAGTGGTGGGTGCGCCTTGACCGCTTCGGTGACCATGCGCTCAGCCCGTTCCTGCTGAGTCTGCTCGTCAGGGCTCGAGGGCTGAACCCACTGCGACAGGAGAGCCTCTCGGTCCGTCATCGTCATGGTCATCTTGGAGTACCTCTCTGGCCGGGGTTGGCCTGATCGCAGACTCTCAAGGTAGCGACAAGGTGAATCCCCCCGGCGAGTCCGGAGACTTTCTAGTTTGAGACTCCGACCGGCGTCGGGGCCTGGTGAGCGTAGTGAGCTTGCTCTGCTTCGACCGGTGTGAGGTCGTCGCAGTACTCGAAGGGCCGGCGGCGGTTGAACCAGTCGACCCATTCCGCGGTGGCGATCTCGAGATCGTCGAGGCCCTTCCACGGACGCCTCGGCTTGATCAGCTCGGTCTTGTAGAGCCCTATCACTGACTCCGCGAGCGCGTTATCGTGCGACGATCCGATAGCGCCGGTCGAGGGCTTGATCCCCGCGGTCGCGAGGTGCTCGGAGTAGGCCACGGACAGGTACTGAACTCCGTGATCGTGATGGGCGACCAGCCCGGCCAGATCACGGCCTTCACGACCGCGAGTCCAGATGGCCTGCTCGACGGCGTCGACGACGAACTGGCTGGTCATGGTGGTCGCCACCGACCAGCCCAGGATCCGCCGCGCGTAGGCGTCGATGACGAACGCGGTGTAGCACCAACCCGACCACGTCGAGACATACGTGAAATCGGCCACCCACAGCCGGTCCGGAGTTAGCGGCCGGAAGTTCCGGTCAACCAGGTCGGCCGGCTTCGCAGCACGCGGGTCGCTGATCGTGGTGCGCTTGACCTTGCCCCGCACCGCGCCGCGCAACTCGAGTTCGCCCATCAGCCGCTCCACGGTGCAGCGAGCGATCGGCGGCGCACCACCAGGGCGCTCCCGGTTGAGGGTCAGCCACACCTTCCGGGCACCATAGACGCCGTAGTTCGCGGCATGGACAGCCGCGATCCTCGGCTTCAGTTCCGCATCGCTCACCTCGCGCGCCGTCGGCTTGCGGGTCCGGTGCTCGTAGTAGGTCGCAGGGGCGATCTTGGCGCCCAGCTCGGTGAGCTGGCCGCAGATCGACTCGACACCCCATCGCAGACCGTTCTCGTCGCGGCGGCCCGCGACCGAGTCGATGTACTGCACGATCAACGCTGTGGCCGGTCGAGTTCGGCCGCGAAGAAAGCCGAAGCACTCCGCAGGATCGCGTTGGCACGCTTGAGCTCGGCGTTCTCCCGCTTGAGCCGCTTCAGCTCCGCCGACTCATCACTGGTCGTCCCCGGCCGGCGCCCCGCGTCGATCTCGGTCTGCCGGCACCACTTCCGGATCGTCTCCGGCGTCCCGACGCCCAGCAGCTGCGCGACCTGCGTCATCGCCGTCCATTCCGACTCATGATCCGGCCGGATCTCACCGACCATCCGGACCGCGCGCTCACGCAACTCGACCGGGTACCTCGTAGACGTTCTCCCTGACATGACTCCATCCTTCCCAAGGACTGGAGTCTCCGGACTCGCCGGGGGGATTCAAGGTGTGACAGTTTCGGGGCGCAGCGAGTGGCGGGCCTAGATCGCTTAGGTAGTTGCTGCCTTGGCAAGGCTGTCTGCTGGGCAAACGGTGCGTCATCCGCGTGGGCGTCGTACCCTTGAGCGAGACCCCGAACACTGTCTGGCCGGCATGCGCCACTAACCGACACCGCCGCCCGCAAAGCGCGCGGCACCTTCCTCGCGGTCGCTCGATCTCGCCCGGTAGGCCACAGATTGAGGATCAGTTCGCTTCGTGTCGGCGGCGCTCGAAAATTGAACACTTTCGGCGGTGAAAAGTGAGCACTCGAAGATTGGGGAGTGATCACTTTGGAGGACTGGGCGCTGATCAGGAGGCTTGCTGCTGAGGGGGTGCCGAAGGCA
>JALZAI010000097.1 GCA_030948475.1 Actinomycetota bacterium | reverse complement strand
GACCTTGCGGTCGTCGATCCGTTTGCGACCCGGATATCGCCGCCGCCTCGGCACCTTCGGGACCAGCGGCTCGACCAACTCCCACAACTCCTCCGACAGGAATAGCCTCGCCATCATCGCCATCCCTTCCCACCAGGTTGACGACACCCACTTCGTCAGCGAGCGAGAGGTCCCTGCTTTTCGTTAGGCGCTCTAGCTATAGCTAAACCCGGATCCACCGGTGGGGTAGGTGAGTTCCGTCCGGTCCGGGTTGAAGAATGACCTCCTGAGCAGGGCCTTTGTGGCTGTATGGGCAGCCGAGGTCCGGCGTCAGGAGGTCACCTTGATGGTGCACGATGACAAGCCGGTCGGACTGGATGGGTTGCAGGTCGTGTTCGACGACGAGCGGGTCGTCTCCGACGCCGGGGTGGCGTTGGTCGCGACGCTCGCGCAGCGACTGGGGATCGAGGCGCTGGCGCAGCAGCGGGTGCGACTGCGCCGCGAGCGGCCCGGCGCGGCCAACGCTGGCCGCAAGATTGTCGCGCTCGTCTACGCGATGGCGCTCGGGGCCGACAGCATCGACGACACCGAGATCTTGCGCGCGGGTCGCACGCAGAGGCTTTTGGGCGGCTGGGTGCCGGCGCCCTCGACGTTGGGGACGTTTTTGCGCGCGTTCACGTTCGGGCATGTCCGCCAGCTCGACGCGCTGCTCGGGCAGGCGCTGGAGCGGGCGTGGCAGGCGGGCGCCGGGCCCAGCGAGGGCAGGTTGGTGATCGACGTCGACAGCTTCGTCGGTGAGGTCTGCGGGCGGCTGAAGCAGGGCGCCGCGCACGGCTACACGAAGCTGTTGGGCTACCACCCGATCCTCGCCACGCGCGCCGACACGCGCGAGACGCTGCACATCCGGCTGCGGAAGGGGTCAGCGAACACCCAGAAAGGGATCGTGCGTTTCACCGACGAGCTGATCGCGCGGGTCACCCGTGCCGGGGCGACCGGTGTCAAGCTGCTGCGCGCCGACTCGGGCTTCTGGAACACGAAGGTGTTCGAGCGCCTCGAGCGGGCGGGCTGGCAGTACTCGATCGGGGTGCGGATGATCAAGACTGTCCGTGCTGCCGTCGAGGCGATCGACGAGGACGCCTGGCAAACGATCGACTACCCCGCCGGCGGCGAGGCCCAGATCGCCGAGACGAGCTACGGCGGCCGCAGGCTGATCGTCAGGCGCACACGACTGCTCGGCGCGCAGGCCGAGCTGTGGCCCGACTGGCGGCACTTCTGCTTGATCAGCAACCGCGACGAGGAGATCGCGCTGGTCGAGGCCGAGCACCGCGAGCACGCCGTCGTCGAGCAGGTGATCGCCGACCTCAAAGACCAGGCACTGGCGCACTTCCCTTCCGGCGACTTCAACGCCAACGGCGCCTGGACCGTGCTCGCCGCGCTCGCGCACAACCTGCTGCGCTGGACGCAGCTGCTCGGACTGCCGAACACGACCGTGCGCGCCGCACGCACCCTGCGCCGGCGGCTGCTCGCCGTCCCCGGCCGCCTGACCCGCCACGCAGGCGGCTGGACGCTGCACCTCCCGGCCCGCTGGCCCTGGCACCGCGACTACCTCAACGCGCTCAACCGCATCCGCGCGCTCCCCGCCCCGGCCTGACCGCAGCGGACGCCAACCGACGACAAGTCGAGCGATCCCGGCCGCCCGGGCGCGAGGCCGGCTGCCCGCCAACCGGCCCGCGGGACGCCACAGAAGCCTCACAAGGACCGTCAATCAACGATCGCGAGCCGCGAACCGCCACCACGCACCGAGATCAACTCCACCAGCCCGCCATCTGCCCCCCAACCAGCCGGATCGGTGGATCCGGGTTAATCAAGCACGGCTGGAGCGCGTTTCTTCGGGGTTGGCTCCGGTTACTCCCGGCTGGTTCGTGGTCAACACGGCAGAGGCCGCCTGGGTCAGCAACGACGACTGGTGCGGCGGCGTCTGCATCTTCGAGTCGGACGAGTTTGTCCTGCGCGGCCGACCCGATCTGACCGAGTACATCAAGCCGCACGCCGGATTCACGATCCGGGTGGTGCCGCCGGGACGGCCGTCCGACCTCTACCACGCCGAGTCGGTGCAGGAGGACTTCCTGATCCTCAGCGGCGAGTGCATCCTG
>JALZAI010000191.1 GCA_030948475.1 Actinomycetota bacterium | reverse complement strand
CGCAGCTCAACCGGACAGGATTGCGCGGTCGTCGATCATCTCGCGCAGGCGCGGCCAGGCAGCAGCGAATCCGGTGTGCAGTCGGAGCTCGAGCACGTCGTCCATCAGCCACCAGCCGATATCGACACTCTCGGCATTCGCCGGCGCGAGCTGCACCTCGACCTGCGCCTCGGCGAGGACGGTCGTGTAGGACCAATCGCCGTGCTCGTCAACCCACTCCCCGAATGGTGTGACGTGCGCGGGATCGAGCGTGGTCTCTTCGACGGCCTCGCGCAGGGCGGCGGCAACAGCGTCTTCGTGGCTGTCGCGCGCACCGCCGGGAAGCGCCCAGGTACCCCCTTCGTGCGTCCAGTCGGCACGATGCTGCAGGACGATGCGGTTCCCGTCGGTAATCAGGATTCCCGCAGCCCCGAACCGTCCCCAGTGGCGATGCCCGAGGCGGCACAACACCCACCCGTTTCCGTCGCGCTCGCTCACGGTCGAGCCTCGCTGCGCTCGTTCGGCCGCCGAAGGCCCATGTTTATGGTTCGCTCGCAAGCTTCGCTCACGGGTCGATCCTGCCGCGTTCGGGTGCCGAATGACGATATCGACGTCGGCCCGCCAGGTCGCCTCGCGGCGGAAGGCCGCTCACGGCGGCAATTGTGGGACCGGGGGCCATGGATCGGGCCGACGCCGGGCTTCACGTTACCGGTGGCCGTGCGTAGCCGTATCGTGACTCATGTGAGTGTTGCGCCCCGGCCGCACCGTCCGGTGCCATATGCCGACCTGACCGCGTTCATCGACGCGGCCGGCGGTGCGATGCTGGGCTCGCGCGCCGAGGTCGCGTCGGCCACGGCAGCTGTACTGGTACAGACCGGCCGGGGCCCCGATACCGAGGACGGAGCGCGCTTCGTCGAGCTTGCCGACCTGGTCGGCCTGGACACCCTCGCCGCGCTGTGGCGCGATGCTGATCCGATCAGCCTGCCCGGCGCGCTCTGGGCGCTCTATCTGTTGCGCCAGTGGTGCCGCACGAGCAGCGAGGAGGTGCGCCGGTTCTGGCGTGCGGGCGAACCGCTCGCGCCGGCCGACGCTGTCGTCGCCGGCGTTGCCGAGCCCGGGGATGAAAACTCGGTGCAGGATGTCGCCGACGCGGTCCTCGGCGGCGTGTACCGAGGTGACGTGGCGGTCGCCTTCGAACGCGCAGCCGCGATGTTCCGCGTCGTGGCCGCCGGACGTCGCGAGCTCGTTCCTGACGACGACGGGGGTTGCTTCGAGCGCGAGCTCGCTGAACGCAATGAACGCGCTGCGGGTTACCTCGGTGCCGCAGCACGTCGCTGGCGGGCGGGCACGCTGCACTGATCGGCACTAATCGCGGCCTCGCCAATAGCACGAAGCACGGACACTTCGCGCTCGGGCGTCCACAGCGCCACGCTCCGTCCACAGCCGGCCCGGATCGGGCGCCGTTGGGCGGCGCTCTCATCGAAGCTGGCAGCATGTCCACCGAACACGATCTCGTCAGCACCGACGACCTGCCCCTCCTGCGAGTGCGCGGACCGGCCGACCTCGCGGAGGCGGTCCCATTCCTGCTCGGCTTTCACCCGAGCGAGAGCCTGGTGCTGATCGGTCTCTCCGACGATCGGGTCGTGGTCACCGCACGGATGAATCTGGCGGATCTCGCGGTCTCCGCGCTGCTCGGCGACACGGTTGCGGCGATCTGCGGGGGCAGCGCGAGCAAGCTGGTGTGCGTCGTATTCGACGAGAGCGCTGCACCGGGGTCCGACGACACACTGCCGTGGCGCGGCGTGATTACGCAGGCCCAGGACGAGGCGACGCGACTCGGGCTTGACGTGACCGATGCGATGCTGGTCTGCGGGGGACGATGGTGGTCCTACCTGTGCGCCGATGCCGGGTGCTGCCCGGCCGAGGGGCAGCCCCTCGACACCGGCGCATCCGAGGTCCGCGCCGCAGCGACGTTCGCCGGGCTGGTGGCGCTACCGAACCGGGCCAGCGTCGAGGCACTGCTCGAGCCGCTACCCGAAGCGCGACGCATGGCGCTCCAACCGCGGCTGGAGGAGGCCGAGCGAGCGGCGGTCGCCGCGATACTCGACGGGAAGGACGCCCGCGAGCAACGATCGGTCAAGCGCGCCATGTTCGCGGCGTCGCGAACGGCCGATGCTCTCGGACCCGAACGCCCGCTCTCCGATGATGAGGTCGTCCGCTTCGGCGTCGCGCTTAACTGCTACGCCGTGCGCGATTCGCTGTGGATCGCCGTAGATGGCGGACGGCTGGACGGCCGCGAACTGTGGCGTCAGCTGGCTCGCCGACTGCCCGGGCCCTACGCCGCGGCACCACTGTTCCTGTTCGGTTGGGCGAACTGGCGCGCCGGGAACGGTGCGTTGGCGGGCATGGCGGCCGAGCAGGCGCTAGGTAGCGATCCCGCCTACACGGCCGCCGATCTGTTGCTCGGCGCGCTGTCGCGGGGAATCGATCCGCGCCGAATGCCGAAGCTGCGATGTGCGCGGTCGGCGTGAGCGAGCGTAGCGAGCCAGCGAACGAGTGTCGTCGGGCTGAGGCACATTCCAGCGCCGAACCGAACGAGCGCAGCGAGGCTCGGCAGTAGCACTAGAGAGCCATGGTTCGGGGAGTCACCGGCTGCGGGAGGTCGGACGCGCCGCTGAGAACACGGTCGACTGCCGCCGCGCATGCCCGACCCTCGGCGATAGCCCACACCACGAGAGACGCACCACGCGTCGCGTCCCCGCAGGCGTAGACGCCCTCGGCCGAGGTGTGCCAGCCGCCGTCGACCACAGCCGTACCGCGCGCCGAGTCGTGCTCGACGCCCAGCGCATCGAGCAGGCCAGGCACGTCTGTTCCGATAAATCCGGCAGCGAGCAATACCAGGTCGGCCGGCAGCTGCGATCGGGACCCGGGTACCGGGCGAAACTCCCGGTGGCCGTCGACGCGAACGATTTCGACCTCTTCGACGATGACGGCACGCACCGCCCCGTTGTCTCCGGCGAACTCGACGACCTCCCTCGCCCAGGCCTCGTGCACGCCCTCATCGTGTGCCGGGGATAGGCCGCGCGTGTTGAGCGCGGAGGGCCACGCCGGGTTGACCAGGCCTTCGCGCGGCGCCGGTCGTGGGTTGTGGTCGAGCACCGTCACCGACCTCGCGCCCTGCCGATTTGCCGTGCCGAGGCAGTCAGCTGCGGTGTCACCGCCACCGAGGATGATCACGTGCTTGTCGCGGGCATCGATCGGGGAGACGTCAAGATCACCGGCCTGCACGCGATTGCTCGGTGGCAGGTAAGCCATCGCCTGATGCACACCCGACAGCGCGCGCCCTGGGATAGTGAGCTCGCGCGGCGCGAGGGCGCCGACGGCGAGAATCACCGCGTCGTAGTCGGCGCGCAACTGCGCCGCGTGCTCGGCGCCGATGGGGGAGCTAGGACGTAACGCCGTACCTTCGGCGGTCATCTGCTCAAGGCGGCGGTCGATGAGGTGTTTGGGCATCTTGAAGTCGGGAATGCCGTAGCGCAGCAGTCCACCGAGGCGGTCGTCGCGTTCGTACACGGTGACGCTGTGCCCGGCGCGCACGAGCTGCTGGGCGGCCGCCAGCCCCGCAGGTCCAGACCCGATCACGGCTACCGACATGCCGGTGCGCTCGAGCGGCGGCTGCGCGTCCACCAGGCCCTCGTCGAAGGCGCGCTCGACGATGGACAGCTCGATCTGTTTGATCGTGACGGGATCGGTGTTCAATGCCAGCACGCACGCCGCCTCGCACGGCGCGGGGCAGATCCAGCCCGTGAACTCGGGGAAGTTGTTCGTGGCGTGCAGGCGTTCGCTGGCACCGGCGTAGTCGTCGCGTGCGACGAACTCGCTCCACTCCGGAATCAGGTTGCCAAGTGGGCAGCCACTGTGGCAGAAGGCCACCCCGCAGTCCATGCAGCGGGCGGCCTGCTCGTTGACGATCTCGTCGCGCGGGCGCAGGTAGACCGGCTTCCAGTCACGAATGCGCTCGGCGGCGGGCCGTTTCGGGGTATCCACTCGCGGGAACTTCAGAAAACCCTGCGGGTCGTGTGCCACCGAGTCTGCCTTCCGCCGGGTGTGGGGAGAGTGCGACCGCGCCGCGTACCGGGAACGGAAACCTGTGCGACCGGTTACGAGGCGGCGGTGGCTCGCGGTCCACCGGCGAGTCTATCGAGGCGCCGCAGCCGTCGGACGGCCGCGCACGCTCTGGCTCAGTCCACCCGGACGAAGACGTGATCGGTGACGTCGAGGCCGAGCACCAGGGGGCTCGGGTGGTCGCCGATCTGCACACCACCAGCGGTCGCGACTATGCGCACCCGGCGCCCGGGTCGCAGGCCGGCGTCGGTCAAGTTCCGCATCGTCTGGGCGTCCGGCTGAAGTTGCTCGCTGATCCAATCGATGACGACCTCGCCACCGCGCTGCGCGGCCGCCGTCAGCGACACCAGCCCGCTGGGTTCATCGAATGCGACGAAGGGTAGGCCCAGTTCGTCCAGTCCCGGTATCGGGATCCCGTGCGGGCAGACGAGCGGCTTGTCCAGCATGGCGACGATGCGCCGCTCGACGGCCTCACTCATCACGTGCTCCCACCGGCACGCCTCGATGTGAACATCTTCCCAGTCCAAGCCGATCACGTCCGCAAGCAGCCGCTCGGCGAGGCGGTGCTTGCGCATCACCCTCGTCGCTTCGTGTCGGCCCTGCTCGGTGAGTTCGAGATGCCGATCGTCGGCTACGTGCATCAATCCGTCGCGCTCCATGCGGGCCACGGTCTGGCTGACGGTTGGTCCGCTTTGGCCGAGTCGCTCGGCGATACGGGCGCGCAGCGGGACGACACCCTCCTCCTCGAGTTCGTACACCGTCCGCAGGTACATCTCGGTCGTGTCGATGAGGTCGCTGTGGTGGCTCACGACTGCGCCTGGCAACCTTCGCTCACGCGGGCCTCGCCGCGCTCGTTCGAACGCACAGGCCAATGACACTGGTTCGCTCGCTGCGCTCGCTCACGGTTGGCGTCTCCCGCTCAGTGGGATGCCGTAATCCTAGAGCGCCCGCCAACCTCGGTCAGCTAGTCCTCGAGGTAATCGCGCAGCACCTGGGCGCGCGAGGGGTGGCGCAACTTGGCCATCGTCTCGCGCTCGATCTGACGGATCCGCTCGCGGGAGAGCTTGAACACCCGGCCGATCTCGTCCAGGGTCTTGGGCTGCACACCGTCGAGCCCGTAGCGCATGCGCACGACTGCCGCCTCGCGGTCTTCCAGAGTGGCGAGCACATCGCGCAGTTGGCGGCGCATCAGCTCCGCCTCGACGGTCGTCTCAGCCTCAGCGCTGGTGCGCTGATCGGCGATGAAGTCGCCAAGCGCGGCGTCGTCGTCGGTGCCGACGGTCTGGTCGAGACTCACCAGGTCACGCGACAGATCGATCAGCTCGCGAACTCGCTGCTCGGTGATGTCGAGTTCGTGGGCGATCTCGGCGTGATTCACCTCGCGTCCCAGACCCTGGGACAGCTCGCGGCGTACCCGCTGCATCTTGTTGACCTGCTCGACGAGGTGCACGGGCAGGCGGATCGTGCGGGACTGGTCAGCCATGGCGCGACTGATCGCCTGCCGGATCCACCAGGTCGCGTACGTCGAGAACTTGAAGCCCTTGGTGTAATCAAACTTCTCCACGGCGCGGATCAGGCCGAGGTTGCCCTCCTGGATCAGGTCGAGGAACGGCATACCGTGACCCGTGTAACGCTTGGCCAGCGACACCACGAGTCGCAGATTTGCGCGGAGCAGGTGGTCCTTCGCGCGTTCCCCGTCGGCTACCAGCAGCCGCAGGTCACGCCTGCGCGCGGCACTGAAGCTGTTGTTGGAATTCACCAGGTGCGAGGCGTACAGGCCCGCCTCGATGCGCTTGGCCAGCTCGACCTCGTCCGCGGCGCTCAGCAGCGCAACTTTGCCGATCTCGTTGAGATACACCCGGACCAGGTCTGCCGACGCAGCGATCTCGTCGAGGTCGGTCTGGATCGGCGCGGGGTTGGACTCGACGGCGGCGGCGGACGGGTCCGCTGTGCTCGGCTCCACCGTTTCCAGGTCGTCCGCGAGGTCGAGCTTCGCCGCCGGGGACGGGGCCGCACTCGGTGTATTACGGGCATGGGGGGCCACCGGAGCGGTGCGGGCGGAGCGGTGGGTACGGCTACTTACGCGGCGCTCAGCACTTCGCGCGCTCGTCCTGACGCGCGCCGGGCTGGAGGATGAAATTCGGGATGCAGTCACGTGTGTTCGACCCCTCGGTGTCGAGTAACCCGTTCGTCGGCGCTCTCGTCGATGGCTTCATTCGGGCTCACTGCTCTGGCAACGCTCCACGGGGCCAGTTGTGTTCCCGAGGCGGCTCAGTCCGATCGGCTCTCTCAGCGCTGTCTAAGCCTCTTCGGGACGTGGTCGGAACTCGAGCAGGATCGTGACCGGCCCGTCGCTGACGAGCTCGATCCGCATGTCGGCCCCGAAGCTTCCGGTGGCGACCGTCGCGCCAAGGGCACGCAGTTCGGCGACGACCGTCGCTACCAGCGGCTCGGCCACCTCGCTCGAGGCGGCCGCGACCCAGCTTGGCCGCCTGCCTCTGCGGGCATCGCCATACAGCGTGAACTGGCTCACCACCAAGACCCCGGCGCCGGAGGTTTCCTGGACGCTTGCTTCGCCGCGAAGGATCCGCAGCCCGTACACCTTGCGCGCCAACGCGGCCGCTGCCGTCGAGTCGTCGTCGCGGGCCACGCCGACCAGTACGAGGAGCCCGATACCGATCTCGCCGATCACGGCCGAGTCAACCAGCACCCTGGCCTCGCTCACACGCTGGACGACGCACCTCATACCGGCTCACCGGGCCGGTGCGGGCTTAGTCGGTGGGCGGAAGTGTCGGGCACCGGACCATCGTCGCCCACCCGGCTCACATCCAACCGTCCCGATCTGACGGACAGCGGCGCGAGCGCACCGAAAGTGTCAGGATGGACCCATGCGCCGATCCCATTCAGATCAGCCGATGCTGATCACCTCGGCGCCGGAAAGCGACGCCCACGAACACGACCGACGCAAGAAGCGCTACGCGATCATGATGGGTACCCGAGCCCTGTGCGTCCTGGGCGCGGCCACCACCTACCACGTCTCGTTGTTCCTCGCCCTCACCTTCGCCGGCGCCGGGGTGATCCTGCCCTGGTGCGCCGTGATCCTCGCGAACGACCGGCCACCGAGGAAGCGCCAGGCGACAGCCCGCGTGCCGGTAGTCTCGGGCGAACGCGCCCTCACCGCGCGACCGGACGACCGGACCGTCGACGGCTGAGCCGAAACCCAAACAGGCCGACGCGGTGGCACAATCACCCAGGTGACCGACACCGAAGTCCTCGAGTCGCCGACTACCTCAGACTCCGACACCGGCGAAGAGCTGTTCCACTACGTGCGCAAGGCGAAGATCGCCGAGAGTGCGGTTATGGGCACGACTGTCCAGGCGCTGTGCGGTGAGGTCTTCCCGGTGACCAAGACCCCGAAGCCCGGATCCCCGGTATGTCCGCGATGCAGGGAGATCTACGACAGCTTGCCGGCCTGACCGGCGCTACGGCCGGGAGGGCGTAGCCAGCCTGCGCGTCGGGCCGCGGCGTGTGCCGGGCTAGCTGCCGGTTCGACCGCCGGATCGGTGGGCGGGTCCGGGACTTCGCCTTCGTCCGCGCCGACCCGCCGCCAACCCCGGGGCCGCAACACACGCGGGGGCTTGAGCTTCGTTGGCCACTCCGACTCGATAGCGGCGTTGAACTCCGCCCCCAACAGCACTCCGAGCGCCAGGACGAAGAAGAAGAGCAGCGCGGCGATGGGTGCCGCGATCGCACCGTACGCACGGTTGTTCGCCAAGATGAACGAGATGTACGCGCGTAGACCGGTCGAGCCGGCGAGGAAGACGACGATCGCCAGGATCGACCCGGGCACGCCGCGTCGCCAGCGCAGCCGGCGTGGCGGCGCCAGGTGGTAGAGCGAGGTGAGACCAAGCAGGAGCAACAGCGCGACAACCGGGTAGTAGCCGGCGCTGATCAGGGTGCCGCCCGTGTCGCGCCAGCGCGCGGGCAGCCAGCCGCGCAGCACGTCCGGCCCGACCACCAGCAGGGGCAGCACCACCACGCCGATCAGCACCGAGCCGAGGAACAGCCATAGCGCCAGCAGTCGGCTGCGCACGGCACCTCGCATGTCGCGCATATTGTAGGCAATCGTGATCGTGTTGACGAAGGTCGCGGTAGCCGACGACCCAGCCCAGATCGCAAGCACGAAGCCGATGCTGATGACGTCCGCGCGGCCGCTGTGCAGCACATCGTGCAGCGTGGGGGCGATGATGTCGGACACGACCTGCGGGCTGAATGCCTTGCTCAGGGTGGAGTCGATCTGCTTTTCGGTGCGGTCTACGGTCGCCGTCCCGAACCACCGCGAGAAGTAGCCGAGTGTCGCTACCAGCGCCAGGACGAGCGAGGGCAGGCTGAGCAGCTGCCAGAACGCGGCTTCGGCGGACAGGCCGAGCAGGCGGTCCTGCCACGCCTTGGCCACCGTCCGCTTTAGCAGATAGGGCAGCCGACGCAGGCCTCGGGCCAGCCGTCGTCCGGGCATCACGACTTCACAGTGTGCCCAGCCGCCGCCAACTTCGTGCAGCGCGCAGGTACCGGGAGTGTCGCGCGTCGTCCGCTTCAGTGTTGCTCGGCGACGGATCGGGCGCGGGTAGCGGGAATGACCAGCCGGGTACAGGGGGTTACACCAGCACGTCCGCGAACCGACTACGGAACGCCGGCGTTGTGCCGATACAAACTACAAGTGAAGAGCACGATGTAACCGGAACGCGAAACCTCGCTGTCGGGGTGTCGCGTGCGTCACCTCCGATTCGATGGTTTCGTGGACGGGCGTCCTGCACGATGAACGTCCGACCTGCCACCGACGCAGTTCAGCACATCCGCCCGCCGCGATTGAGAACCATGAGTGAGAGAAGGAGGCGACGTGACTCCCACGCTCGACGCCAGCCCCTTGACCGCCACCGACCGCTGCGACCGCTGCGGCGCCCAGGCCTACGTTCGTACCATCCTCGGGTCAGGTTCCGAGCTGCTGTTCTGCAACCACCACTGGCACCAGAACGCGCCGCGCCTTCGTGAGCTGGACGTGACCGTATACGACGAAACCGACCGCCTGGCTGAGGTACCGACGACCGCCGCGACCGAGGAGCGCTGAGCCGGCGACACCGACTCGCCTACCCGACTCACAGCCTCGTCCCCACCGGGACGGGGCTGCGTCGTTCCTGGAGCCGGTACTCGGCTCGTCTAGTCGAGGTAGTCGCGCAGCACCTGCGAACGCGACGGGTGGCGCAGCTTGGACATCGTTTTGGACTCGATCTGGCGGATCCGTTCCCGGGTGACGCCGTAGACCTGGCCGATCTCGTCCAGCGTGCGCGGCTGGCCGTCGGTGAGCCCGAAGCGCAGCTTCACCACGCCGGCCTCGCGCTCGGACAGGGTCTGTAGCACCGACTGCAGCTGATCCTGCAGCAGGGTGAACGACACGGCGTCGACGGCCACGACCGCTTCGGAGTCCTCGATGAAGTCACCGAGTTGGCTGTCGCCCTCGTCCCCGATGGTCTGGTCGAGGCTGATCGGCTCGCGGGCGTACTGCTGGATCTCGAGGACCTTGTCCGGCGTGATGTCCATCTCCTTGGCCAGCTCCTCCGGAGTGGGTTCGCGGCCGAGATCCTGGAGCAGCTCGCGCTGGATGCGGCCCAGCTTGTTGATCACCTCGACCATGTGCACCGGAATCCGAATGGTGCGTGCCTGATCGGCCATCGCGCGCGTGATCGCCTGGCGGATCCACCAGGTGGCGTACGTGGAGAACTTGTAGCCCTTGGTGTAGTCGAACTTCTCCACCGCACGGATCAGGCCGAGGTTGCCCTCCTGGATCAGGTCCAGGAACGCCATGCCCCGCCCCGTGTAGCGCTTGGCCAGCGACACGACCAGGCGCAGGTTCGCCTCGAGCAGGTGATTCTTGGCCCGTTCACCGTCACGCACGATCCAGCGCAGGTCACGGCGCGCCTGGAGCAAAAGTTTCTCGCTGGCCTCCTCGGCCTGACGCAGCCGCTCAGCGCCGTAAAGACCGGCCTCGATCCGCTTGGCGAGATCGACCTCCTCCTCGGCGTTGAGCAGCGCCACCTTGCCGATCTGCTTGAGGTACGCGCGGACCGAATCCGCCGATGCGGTCATCTCCGCGTCCTTGCGTGCCTGACGCAGCGCCTCGGACTCCTCCTCGTCGTCCCAGGTGAATTCCGCCGACTCCTCGTCGCCTTCCTCGCCGGTCTCAGCGCCGTCTTCGACCTCCGCGTCGGCCGGAGCGGGGACCGGGTCCTGCGTGGCTGCGGCCACGCTTTGGTCAGCGGGGGCACCGGCTTCGAGTGCTGGGGATGCGCTGCCGGACTTCGTGACTGTGGACGCGCTGGCGGAGGCCGGCTTGGTTGCAGACTTGGCCGGCGCCTTGGCCCCGGTCTTCACGGCGCCCTTCCCAGGCGGCTTCGCCGCCTTCGCCGGTGCCGCTGTCTTCGGCGCCTTGACGACCTGCTTGACCGCGGCGCTCGTGCGCCGAGTGGCGCTCGCCGCGGCCAGCGTGGCCTTCGGCGCGGCACCGGCGGACTGCTCGGATTCGTCGGTCTGCTGGTGCTGGCTGGAAACCACTGATGACCCTTCAGCAAGCGTGCACGGACGACGTCCGGACGCGGATCGGAGCTCCGCAATTAGCGGACGGGAAGTGTGCGGGCGGCTGGTACGTCTGTTGGTCGGCTCAGACTCGAGTCCAGTACGTGCGCAGTCCCGGCCCTTATTGTACTGCGCGAAAGCCGCCGCGCACGTCCGATCTAGTCGCCACTGCGTTCGGCGGCGGCGACCGCGGCGCCGACGATGCCGGCCTCGTTGAGCAACTCGGCTGCCTTGACCGGAGTGTTCAGCGTGAGTCGCGGCACCCACTTGTGCGCGTCCTTGCTGACACCGCCGCCCACGACGAACAGATCCGGAGTGAATAACCGCTCCACGTGCGCCATGTAGCTGTCGACGCGCTTTGCCCAATCCTTGTACGACATCTTGTGCTGTTCGCGCACGGATGCGGCAGCACGCGTCTCCGCGTCATGGCCGTCCAGCTCGAGGTGTCCCAGTTCGGTGTTGGGCACCAGTACTCCGTCCACCAGCAAGGCGCTCCCGATGCCGGTGCCGAACGTCAGAAGGATGACGACACCGCGCACGCCCCGCGCAGCGCCGAAGCGGGCCTCCGCGAGCCCGGCCGCGTCGGCGTCGTTGAGGACGTAGACGTCGGTCTCGGACTTCGTCGCTGCGGTGAAGCACGCGTCGACATCGGTGCCGATCCAGCTCGGGTCGACGTTGGCCGCCGAACGGGCGACGCCGTGCTTGATGACGGCCGGGAACGTGGCGCCGACGGGCCCGGTCCAGCCGGAATCGGTCACCAGGGTGCTGACCACCTCGGCCACGTTGTAGGGGGTGGACGGGTGTGGCGTGAGGATCCGCTTGCGCACCGTGACAAGTTTCCCGGTCTCGGTGTCGACGACGGCACCCTTGATACCGGTACCGCCGATGTCGATCCCGAATGCCTGCCCAGCGCGCCGCACACTTCTCCTTAGCTCAGATCGACCAGCACGTCGGATCGATCAGCGCAGACCCTATCGCCCGGGGCGAGCAGCGGGCGTGGTGCGATGAGCGCATGTCCGTTGCCCATGCCGAGCTGGCCGAGTTCGCGGTCCGACTGGCGAGCGGCGCTGCGGATCTGGTCGCGCAGGCGAGAGGATCCGAATTGCAGGTCGGCGCGAAGAGCACCCAGACCGATCTGGTGACCTCCGTCGACCGGGCGAGTGAGCAGTGGCTTCTCGAGCAGATCAGCGCGCACCGGCCGGACGACGCGGTGCTGGGCGAGGAGGGCGGCGCGCGTCCGGGGACCTCCGGGGTCCGTTGGGTGCTCGATCCCATCGACGGCACGGTCAACTTCGTCCTTGGGTTGCCGCAGTTCGCGGTCTCCGTCGCCGCCGAGCTGGACGGACGGGTGGTCGCGGGTGCGGTGTGCAATCCGATGACCCTTGAGCTCTTCCATGCGCGGCTCGGCGGCGGTGCCTACCTCGGTAACGAGCGCCTGAGCGGCCCACGAGATGTCCCGCTCGAACGGTCGATCATCGGCACCGGATTCGGCTACGACTCGGCACGGCGCGCCGTCCAGGCAGCCGTCGTGGCACGGCTGCTGCCGAGCGTCGCTGATATCCGCCGACTAGGCGCGGCGAGCCTCGACCTCTGTGCCGTCGCCAGCGGCCGGTTGGACGGGTACTTCGAGGCGGGCCTCAACGCGTGGGACTTCGCGGCCGGGACGCTGATCGCAATCGAGGCTGGTTGTGTCGTGACCGGGTTGCGCGGGCGGCCGGCCTCACAGCGGATGACCGTGGCGTGCGGGACGGCGCTGGCCGCTGAACTGTTCGCCGTGCTCGAGGACCTGGGCGCGGACCGGGTCACCGACGCCAGCTGACGGCGATTGTTGCTCAGCAGGACGGCGACGGGCTCGGTCTCGGCGCGGTAGACCGGGCGCTCAGCGTGATGCCTTCGTGCTTGAGCCGGTAGGCGACCTGGGCCGCCGTGGTCAGCTTCCGGTACTTCGTGCCCAGCGAGAGGATCACCGTCTTGGACGAGGAGTCGGTGGCCGTCATTGCCGCCCGCGGCAGGTAGTAGCGCAGCAGGTCGGCGGCGAGTTCGCTCTGCGGGCCGTACCGGATCTGCCCGACCGCGTTGATGATCGAGTGCCCGCCGTAGGCCGGACCGTCGTTAGCGACCGGGGTGACCGTGAAGCCCCGCTTCTTGAGTAGCTTCTGCGTCTTCGCCGCCAGACCGTTGCGGTTGGTGGCGTTGAGTACCAGGACGGACACGGTGTGCGGCGGGGGCAGCACCGTGGGAGCTGCAACCGGTTTCGACACGGACGGGCACGTCGACGGGCCGGCGGGAGCAGCCATTTCGCTGCGATTGAGCACCCGGAACCAGACCACCACGGTGAGGACCGTCAGCGCCCCGATGAAGATCAGCGCGGGCAGCGGGCGCCGGCTCGATGGAGCTGACATGGCAGGTACTGCCTCCTCTTCGGGTGCGCGACAGCGTATCTGGACAGGTCCTGGAACGGCCGGAGCCTGCCCCGGCGCCGGCGCGAAATCCCGACGCGGTACTGTTCCGCCGCCGGGTCAGTCTTGGGAGCTGTGAATCTGCCCGGTTCCTCGGGCACATATTGCAGACCGTAGGCGTTACACGCGCGGAACAACCGGAGCCGGTAACCCGTTCGACAACAGACAATCGACGAACGTCCGAGATCACATCGCGATCCGCGGGATCGCACGAGGAGTTGAAGTAGATGGCGACCGACTACGACGCGCCACGACGCGGTGACGTCGACGAACTGGGCGAGGACTCGCTCGAAGAACTGAAGGCCCGCCGCGCCGAGGCGCAGTCGGGATCTATAGATGTCGACGAAACCGAGCTGAACGAGTCGTTGGAGCTGCCCGGCGCGGACCTGTCGAACATGTCCGGGGAGGAGCTCACGGTGCGTGTGCTCCCGAAGCAGAGCGACGAGTTCACCTGCTCGAGCTGTTTCCTGGTGCACCACCGTAGCCGCCTGGCTCGCGAGCGCAATGGACAGTACCTCTGCCGCGATTGCGCCTAGAGCTGCTAGGACGCGGCCCGGACCGCCTGAACCAGCTGCTGCGGATGGCGGGTGCTCAGCACCCAGTACGGCGCCGGATCGTCCGGGTCGTCAAGCCACAGCTGTACGCCCGGTCCGATCCACGGTCGGATCGAGATGAAGGCTGCCGGGTCGCCTTCGCGCCCAACGACGCGGCGCAGCGTGTGCGCGTCGAGCGCGACGGCACCGCTGACAAAGCGCAGCGGTAGATGCGCGCCGCGCGTACGTATCTCGCCGTCGGCTACTTCGACCGCGCCGCGTCCGAGCGTCCACACGATCACGATCGACAGGGGCAGTAGCACACCGAACGGAATCCAATCGGTGAGACGTATGCCGGCGATGTGGAACTCGGCCGCGAGCAGCGACGCGACGCCGAGGGCGACCGCGTACCACCACAGCGGAGGACGCAGCGTCTCGCGGTAGCCAACTGCGTTGCTTGCCGGCGGCGGCTGACGCTCGTTGCTCGTGCCCATCAGGTCGAGGGTAGCGTTCATCGCCATGGATAAGGCGAACGCGGACGGGGCACTGCGGGTGCTCGTCCAGCGCCTGGACGCCGACCTGCCGCTGCCCGCCTACGCGCTGCCGGGCGACGCCGGGGCCGACATCGTGGCGGCACAGGATGTGACCGTCGAACCCGGGCAGCGCTTCGTGCTCCCGACCGGCCTGGCCATAGCGCTGCCCGATGGCTACGCGGCGTTCGTGCATCCGCGCTCGGGTCTGGCCGCCCGGGTCGGAATGGGCCTGGTCAACGCCCCCGGCACCATCGACGCGGGCTACCGCGGCGAGATCAAGCTCATCGTCATCAACCACGACCCGTCCCGTCCGCTGCAGCTGCACCGTGGTGAGCGGGTCGCCCAGTTGGTCTTCCAGCGCGTCGAGCGGGCCGCGTTCGTCGAGGTGGCCGAGCTCCCGACGTCGGAGCGCGGTACCGGCGGCCACGGCTCGACCGGCGAGCTCGCCTTCCAGCAGGGACGGTAGGGGAGCACGGCAGTGGCGTTGCGACGCAAGCAGAAGCGTACCGACCGGTCCAAGCTCGATGCGACACCGCCGTGGGACGAGCGAATCCGCGCGGCTCCAGATGTGACGTCCGGGCCGTACGACGAGCGTGACGCCCCGGACGACGAGGTGCTCCGAGCGGATCTCGGGGCTTTGCTCATCCCGGTCGGCGGCGAGCTGGACCTGCGGGTCGAACTGAACGAGACGCAGCAGGTGATCGCGGCCACGCTCGCCGGCGCGGAGGGGACGATGCAGCTGGGCGTGTTCGCGGCCCCTCGCAACGAGAGCATCTGGGACGAGGTGCGTGCCGAGATCGCCGACTCGCTGAAGCTGGAGCGCGGTGACCCCAGGGAACGCGCCGACGGGATGTTCGGCGTCGAGCTGACCGGATCGGTCCCGGCCGAGGGTGGTCGTCGCGTGCCCGTGCGCTTCATCGGTATCGACGGGCCGCGTTGGTTCCTGCGTGCAATGCTGGCCGGCGACGCCGCCGACCCGGCCAAGGGCGCCCGGATGGAACAGGTGCTCTCGCACGTGGTCGTGGTACGCGGCACCGAGCCGCTGCCGGTGCGGGAGCCGGTTCCGTTAAAGCTGCCCGCCGACGCGGAGCTGCCCGGCGAGCAGTAAGCCCGTGGCGCGCGCGAATTGCAACCACTGCGCGCAGAGCTACCCTGAATGGTGTGGGACATCGCATGGGTCTGCTGCATCGCCTGACAGCCAGCAGCGAGCGGCTTGACGCCGCCGAACTGGAGTCCGAGGTCGACAACACCCCGCGTTGCTCGAAGGTCAAGACGCTGGCGCTCGGTGAGATGGCCGACGTCGTAGGGCGGCTGCGTTCAGTCGTCTACACGCCCAACGAGAACGTCCCCGTGCTCGAGGCCGAACTGTTCGACGGCTCCGCACCCATGCAGCTGGTCTGGTTGGGCCGTCGCCGGATCGCCGGCATCGAACCCGGCCGCAAGGTCCGCGCACGCGGCCGGGTTGGGCTGCATGACGGGAAGTTGGCGATCTACAACCCCTGGTACGAGCTGCAGTGCGGCGCCTGATCGGCGCGTTTCGCTCCGAGAACCGTGCCGAGGCGGACGACCCGGACGGCGCCGAGCGGATCGATGTCCGCGAAACCTACCGCAACCAGCTCGTCCAGAGCTTTGGCGGCTGGCAGGGGACGCTCATCGCGGCCCTGCCGCCTGTGGTCTTCGTCATCGTCAACACCACGGCTGGACTCCGCGCGGCCATCATCGCTGCGGTCGCGGCGGGTGTCGCGCTGACGGGGTACCGGCTCGTCCGCAGGCAGTCGGTACAGCAGGCGCTCTCCGGTCTGTTCGGGGTACTCGTCGCAGCGCTGATCGCCGCGCGCACCGGGCAGGCGCGCGGCTACTTCCTCTTCGGCATCTGGCAGAGCTTCCTGTACGCCGTGCCGTTCGCCGTGTCGGTGGTGGTGCGGCGTCCCCTCGTCGGGGTGATTTGGGAGTTCCTCGATCCGGCACTCGGGGATCGCACTCTCCCGTGGCATCGGCGCCGCAGGCTGTTCGGTGCCTACACCGTGGCGACGCTCATCGCGACGGCGGTGTTTCTGGCACGCGGCATCGTCCAGGCGTCGCTGTACGGCGCGAATTCGACCGGCTGGCTGGCCTTCGCGCGCATCGCGATGGGCTACCCGCTGTGGGTCGTCGCCGCGGCGGCCGGCTACTGGGTGGTGCGGCGCACGCGCACCCGGCTGGCCGCGGACGCGGCGACCGCGGGCATCGGGTCAGCCGACGACGGCGCCGCGCAGCGCTGACTCGGCCTCGGGAAGCGACACGAACAGCAGCTCGTCGCCCGGCTCCAGCGGCTCCTCCGGGGTCGGAGTGATCACCCGAGTGCCGCGCACGATGGCCACCAGCGCGGTGTCCTTGGGCAGTTCCAGCTCACGGACGGACTTCCCCGCGCAGGGCCCGCTGTCGGGCAGGGTCACCTCGACCAGGTTCGCCTGACCCTCGCGGATGCTGAAGAGCCGCACCAGGTCCCCGACCTCGACGGCCTCCTCGACGAGCGCCGCGAGCACGCGCGGGGTTGACACGGCGACGTCCACGCCCCAGGCCTCGTTGAACAGCCACTCGTTATTCGGGTGGTTGATCCGGGCGACGACCCGGCGTACCGAGAACTCGGTCTTGGCCAGCAGCGACACGACCAGGTTCACCTTGTCGTCGCCGGTGGCGCCGACGACCACGTCGTAATCCTCGAGTCCGGCGTCCTCGAGGTTGACGAGTTCGCAGGCGTCACCGAGCAGCCAGTTGGCACCCTCGATCCGGTCGGGCGTGATCTTGCCAGGCTCCTTGTCGATGAGCAGCACCTCGTGCTTGTTGCCCAGCAGCTCGCGCGCGATCGAACGGCCAACCGCGCCCGCGCCGGCGATGACGACCCTCATTGCGTGCCGTTGTCCGGAGAACTCCCGGCCCGGTCGCGCAGCTCCCCTACCCGGTCTTCGGTCGTGAGCACGTGCAGGCTGTCGCCGGACTGGATCGCGGTGCCCCCGTCCGGCAGCTGACCGACACCGAAGCGGGTGATCAGGGCCACTCGTCCGGACGTTGCCTTCTCGAAGCCCGCGAGATTGTGCCCCACCCAACCCTCGTGCGGCGACACGTGCAGCATGGCGACCTTGCCGGACGGGTCGCGCCAGGCCTCCGCAGTCGTCTCGCCGAGCACGCTCTTGAGCAGCCGGCTCGCCGTCCAGGGGACCGTGGCCACGGTCGGTATGCCGAGCCGCTCGTACACCTCGGCACGTTTGGGGTCGTAGATGCGTGCTACGACGCGCTGCACGGCAAAGGTCTCGCGGGCCACCCGGGCGGCGATGATGTTGGAGTTGTCGCCGCTGCTGACGGCCGCGAACGCGTCGGCTTTCTCGATCCCCGCCTCGATGAGCGTCTCGCGGTCGAAACCGACGCCCTTGACCTCCTGGCCGGCGAAGTCGTCGCCCAGGCGGCGGAAGGCGAGCGGATCCTGGTCGATGATCGCGATACTGTGCTCGCGCTTGACCAGTTGAAAGGCCAGCGAGGAGCCGACCCGCCCGCAGCCCATGATGACGATGTGCACGACTGGCACATCTCCTTTCGCATTCACTTCCCCGAAGGGCCGAGGCGGACGCTACACAAGGCCCGGGAGGACCGCGACGCTGCGGCACAGGCAGAACGTGACGCATCGTCGCGGTGAGTGACGGATCGGCCGGATGAGTGACGGCAAATCCGCCGTCAGTGATCACCGCGATCCGTCATTCAACACGGGTGCGCCGGAAGGATGGCTATTCTTCGGCCGTGAGCGAGCGCAGCGAGCGAACAAGTGTCGTCGGAGGCTTTGCCGACCGGACGAGCGAAGCGAGGTAGGTCGTGGCCATCGTGACGCGGGTGCTCAAGCGCGTGATCATCGGCAGTCCGGTGAGTTCCGAAGAGACCGGTCACACGCTTCTCGCCAAGCGGCTTGCCCTGCCGATCTTCGCCAGCGACGCGCTGTCCAGCGTCGCGTACGCCACCCAAGAGATCCTGCTCGTCCTCACGGTCGGCGGCGTCGCGTACCTGCACTTCGCGCCGTGGGTGGCGATCGCGGTGGTCATACTGATGGCGGCCGTAGTCGCGTCCTACCGGCAGCTGGTCCGCGCCTACCCGACCGGAGGCGGCGACTACGAGGTCGCGACCAAGAACATCGGCAAGCCGGCCGGCGTCATCGTTGCCAGCGCTCTGCTCGTCGACTACGTGATGACAGTGGCGGTATCTGTCTCGTCCGGCGTCGACAACGTCATCTCAGCGCTGCCGTCGCTGCACGGTTACCGGGTAGTAATGGCGGTCGGGTTCGTCATGGTGCTCGCGGCGGTGAATCTGCGCGGGCTGCGCGAGGCGGGCCTGGCGTTCGCCGCGCCGACGTACCTGTTCGCGGCCGGAGTGTTCATCATGATCGGGACGGGCCTGTTCCGTGCCATCGTCGGTGACGCGCCGGTGTCCGAGAGCGCCAAGTACGGCATCGCCGCGCACTCCGGCTACGGATCGCTCGGCTTCTTCGCGCTGATGTTCTTCACCCTGCGCGCCTTCTCGTCCGGCTGCACCGCGCTCACGGGGGTGGAGGCGATCGCGAACGGAGTGCCGGCGTTCAAAGAGCCCAAGGCGCGCAACGCGGCGCTCACGCTGCTGGCGATGGGCGTCATCGCGGTGTCGATGTTCGTCGGTATCACCGTGCTGGCCCTGATCGCGAAGGTGCACATCACCGACCCGACGACGAGCAGCTGCCTGCTCAAGGGGGTGTCCGACTGCGCGCATACGCCCCAGCGCACAGTCATCGCCCAGGTCGCCAGTGCGGTCTTTGGCGGCCCGCACTCGGTGGGGTTCTTCTATATCCAGGCGGCCACCGCGCTGATCCTGGTGCTGGCCGCCAACACGGCGTTCAACGGCTTCCCGCTGCTCGGCGCCATCCTGGCCCGCGACAAGAACCTGCCGGGCCAGCTCAACAACCGCGGGGACCGACTCGCCTACAGCAACGGCATCCTGGCGCTCGCGGTCGTCGCGGCCCTGCTGATCGCGATCTACAAAGCGGACGTGACGAAGCTGATCCAGCTCTACATCATCGGCGTGTTCACCTCGTTCACGCTCGGGCAGACGGGCATGGTCCGGCACTGGAACCGCGCCCTGCGCGGCGAGCAGGAGACACCGGACCGTAGGCGGATCATGCGATCGCGCGCGATCAACGCGTTCGGCGCCTCGCTGTCGGGAATCGTGCTGATCATCGTGATCGTCACCAAGTTCACCAAGGGCGCCTACCTGGTACTGATCGCGATGCCGATCCTGTACGCGCTGATGCGAGCGATCAACAAGCACTACCTGCGCGTCTCGGACGAGCTGGCCAGCGACGAAACCAGCTTCACCCTCCCCGCCCGCAACCACGTCATCGTGCTCGTGTCGCGTGTGCACAAGCCGACCCTGCGCGCGCTGGCGTTCGCCAAGGCAACCCATCCGGACACCCTCACCGCGCTCACCGTCGACATCGACAAGCACGCCACCAAGGAGCTGATGAAGGACTGGGAGCGGCGCAACCTGCCGGTCAAGCTGACCGTGCTCGAGTCGCCCTATCGCGAGGTGACCCGGCCGATCCTGCACTACATCAAGGACCTGCGTGCAGAGCGCCCGAAGGACGTCGTCAGCGTCTTCATCCCGGAGTACGTGGTCGGGCACTGGTGGGAGCAACTGCTGCACAACCAGCAGGCGCTGCGTCTCAAGGGCCGCCTGCTGTTCCAGCCGGGGGTGATGGTGACCAGCGTCCCGTGGCAGCTGGACTCCAGCATCGGCGCGGTCGAGCGCACCCTGAGCCGTCCGGACGGACCCGCCGCCCCGTCGCAATCGCGCACCCCCGCCGCACGTGGCTGAGGGACTGCTCGGCGAGGTTCTCGAGCTGGACGTCGGCACACCGGGGCACGGCGGCATCTGCGTAGCCCGGCACGACGGACGGGTCGTCTTCGTCCGGCACGCGCTGCCCGGCGAGCGGGTCCGCGCACATGTCACCGAGGACGCCGGCGGCTCGTTCGTGCGCGCGGACGCCGTCGACGTGCTCATGCCCTCCCCGAGCCGGGTCGCCCCGCCGTGCCCGATCGCTGGCCCCGGACGCTGCGGCGGCTGCGATTGGCAGCACGCGTCAGGGCAGGCACAGCGCGAGCTGAAGGCGACGGTGGTGCGCGAGCAGTTCGCCCGCCTCGCCGGCCTGGACGTGACCGAGCTCTTGGGTGAGGTCGAGGCGTTGCCCGGCGGTCTGCTCGGGTGGCGCACCCGCGTCGCGTTCGCCGTCGATCGCGACGGCCGTCCGGGCCTGCACCGGCACCGCTCGCACGACATCGAGCCGGTGCCGTCCTGCCCGCTCGGCGTTCCCGGGGTCGGCGACAGCCGAGCGCTCGGAGAGCGGTGGTCCGAGGCGAGCGGGATCGAGGCGGTGCGCGACGACGACGGCGCGGTTGCGCTGCTCGCGCGCCGCGCGGTTCAGCGACGACGCGGACGGGGCCGTCGCCCACCTGATCGGGTCGAGCTGGTCGACGGGCCGGCCCGGCTGAGCTACCGCCTCGGCGCCCGGGTGTTCGAGATCGACGCGGGCGGCTTCTGGCAGGTGCACCCGCACGTCCTGTCGGTGATCTCTGCGGCCCTCGTCAACGCGGTTGCCCCGTCGCCGGGGGACAGCGTCCTGGACCTATACGCGGGGGCCGGACCGCTCACCTACGTCCTGGCTCGAGCGGTCGGGCCGGGCGGTCACGTCGTCGGTGTCGAGGCGTCGCGGCAGGCCGCCGCCGACGCGGCCGACAACCTTGCCGATCTGGACTGGGCCGAGGTGCGGCACGGCCGGGTGGACGCGACGCTGGTGCGATCGTTGGATGTCGCGCCCGACGTCGTGGTCCTCGACCCGCCGCGCGCCGGGGCCGGCCGCGACACCATGGCGGCCCTGCTCGAACTGCGTCCTCGCGCGCTCGGCTACGTCTCATGCGACCCGGCCACCCTGGCGCGCGACGTGCGGGTCGCCGTCGACGCCGGGTGGCGGCTGGAGCTGCTGCGCAGCTTCGACGCGTTCCCGATGACGCACCACGTCGAGTGCCTGGCCCTGCTCGAACCGGGTCGAGCAGGGTGAATCGCCGAACTGGAGATCACCCGCAGGTTCGTCGCGCCCGCCCTAGCACGTACCCTGAAGCATTGTGGTGACTGTGTTGGTGACTTGTGTAGGTGACTTGCCGGTGACTTCGTGACGCGGGTTCTCGAGCAGGTGCGCGGCCCGGAAGATCTTCGCGAGCTCAGTCGCGACGATCTCGCTCGCCTGTGCGAGGAGATCCGCGACCTGCTGGTACAGACGGTCTCGCAGACCGGGGGGCACCTCGGCCCGAATCTTGGTGCGGTCGAGCTGACGATCGCCCTGCACCGCGTCTTCGACTCGCCGACCGAGCCGATCCTGTTCGACGTGGGCCACCAGGCCTACGTGCACAAGATCGTGACCGGACGGGCGCCCCGGATGCCGTCGCTGCGCCAGAGCGGCGGCCTGTCCGGCTATCCCGACCGCTCGGAGAGCCCGCACGACTGGATCGAGAACTCGCACGCCTCCACCGCGCTGTCCTACGCGGACGGCCTGGCCAAGGCATTCGCGATCCGCGGCGAGCGGCGCCCGGTCGTCGCCGTCGTCGGTGACGGTGCGCTCACCGGCGGGATGTGCTGGGAGGCGCTCAACAACATCGCCGCGAGCAACCGGCCCGTCGTGATCGTCGTCAACGACAACGGTCGCTCCTACGCACCGACCATCGGTGGGCTGGCCGAGCGGCTGGCTGGTCTGCGACTGCGTCCGGGCTACGAGCGCATGCTGCACCGATTCCGGGGCGCGCTGGAGCGGACTCCGGTCGTAGGTACCCCGCTCTTCGACGCCCTGCACGGGATGAAGCGCGGCATCAAGGACCTCGTCGCGCCGCAGGGCCTGTTCGAGGATTTGGGCCTGAAGTATCTCGGTCCGGTGGACGGACACGACCTGGACACCCTGGAGAACGCGTTCACCCTGGCGCGTGGTTTCGACGGCCCGGTCATCGTGCACTGCGCCACCCGGAAGGGATACGGGTACGCGCCGGCCGAGAACGATGTGGCCGATCAGATGCACCAGTCGCGTGGCTTCGACCCGGTCACCGGCGTGCCGCGCGTCGTCAGCGGGCGGTCCTGGACGTCGGCGTTCTCCGACGAGCTCGTCCAACTCGGTGAGCAGCGCGACGATATCGTCGCGATCACCGCCGCCATGTGCGAGCCAACCGGGCTCGGCGCGTTTACCGCGCGATTCCCGGAGCGCAGCTTCGACGTCGGCATCGCCGAGCAGCACGCCGTGACCTCGGCCGCGGGCCTCGCGGCCGGCGGGCTGCACCCGGTGGTCGCCCTGTACGCCACCTTTCTCAACCGGGCCTTCGACCAACTGCTGCTCGACGTCGCGATGCACCGGTTGCCCGTGACTCTCGTCCTCGACCGTGCTGGCATTACCGGCGAGGACGGTCCGAGCCATAACGGAGTATGGGATCTGTCGATCCTCGGTGTGGTTCCGGGCATCCGGATCGCCGCGCCGCGCGACGAGGCGACGCTGCGCGCCGAGCTGCGTGAGGCGACGTCCATCGGCACCGGCCCGACCGTGCTGCGCTTCCCGAAGACGCCGATGGGTGCTGACATCTTGGCGCTGCGACAGGTCGGCGGCGTAGACGTACTCGCGGAGCCGGGCCGCGACGTGGACGTGGACGTGCTGGTGGTGGCGGTGGGCGCGATGGCCGCAAGCGTGCTCGAGGCCGGCGAGGCGGTACGACTGGCGGGCTACACCGTCCGCGTGGTCGACCCGCGCTGGGTGGCTCCGGTAGACCCGGCGTTGGCCCAACTCGCCGCCCAGGCACACCTGGTCGTCACCGTCGAGGACGGCAGCGTCACCGGCGGGGTAGGCACTCGCGTCGCCCAGGCACTCGCCGCCGCGCGGGTCGAGACGCCGGTGCGGCAGGTGGGCGTGCCGGCCGAGTTCCCGCGCCACGGTTCGGTGGCCGATGTCCGCGCCTGGGCCGGAATGACCACCCAGGACATCGGTAGGCGCATCGTCGAATGGTCTGTCGTTGGAACGTGTGAGCCGGGGACCGAGCACCCCGCAGACTCGCGTTCGGCGGACTCGCCGTCGAGTGCAGGACCGAGCGGGGCGGAAGGGAACTGATGCGCATCCTGGTTGTCGAGGACGAAGTGCAGCTGGCCGAGGCGGTGGCACGTGGTCTGCGGCGCGAGGGTATGGCGGTGGACGTCGCCACCGACGGTGACGACGGGTACCGCAAGGCCACCCTCACCCGCTACGACGTCGTGGTACTCGACCGTGACCTGCCCGGCATGTCCGGCGACGAGGTGTGCCGCAAGCTCACCGACGGCGACGAGCTCACCCGGGTGCTCATGCTGACAGCCAGCGGGACGGTCGAGGACAAGGTGGCCGGGCTGGCGCTCGGTGCCGACGACTACCTGCCCAAGCCGTTCGCATTCGCCGAGCTGGTGGCCCGGGTGCGCGCACTTGGGCGCCGGACCACCCCGGCAGCTCCGCCCGTCCTCTCAGCGGGCGACCTGGCGGTGGACCCCTCCAAGCGCACCGTTACCCGCCACGGCGAGCTGGTCGAGCTGACCCGCAAGGAGTTCGGCGTCCTGGAGACCCTGCTCATGGCGCAGGGCGCGGTGGTCAGCAGCGAGGAACTGCTCGACCGGGTGTGGGACGAAAACGCGGATCCGTTCACCACAACGGTGCGCGTGACGATGATGACTCTGCGGCGCAAGCTCGGTGAGCCCGCGATCATCGACACCGTGGTCGGGTCCGGATACCGGATCGACCCCGAACTGCTGGGACCCGCGAGCGAAGGAACCGGCACCGAGTGAGATTCTTCCGCCCTACACTGCGCCTGCGAATGGCGCTGCTGTACGGCGGACTGGTCCTGCTGGTCGGAGTCTCCGTCCTGATCACGGCGATCGTCCTGGTAAGACAGGCGATCAGGAGCCAGGGATTCTTTCACGACAACGTCAGCGGCGAGGTGATCTCCAGGTCCGGCGTGAAGCACTCGTTCGTACCGGGCGACATCTCCAGCAATGTGGCAACCGATGCGGTCCGCAACCTGCTGCACAGCGGGCTGATCTACTTCGGCATCGTCGTCGTCGTCGGCGCAACCGGCGGGTATCTGCTGGCCAAGCAAGCGCTGCGCCCGATAGCCAAGCTGACCCAGACGGCGAAGCAAATGTCCACGGATACGCTCGACCAGCGCATCAATCTCGGCGGTCCCGACGACGAGCTGCGCGAGCTTGCCGACACCTTCGACGACATGCTGGCCAGGCTGGACGCCGCGTTCGAGAGCCAGCGCCTGTTCGTGGCCAACGCCAGCCACGAACTGCGTACGCCGCTCTCGGTGATCAGCACCGAGCTGGAGGTGACGCTGTCCGACCCGGATGCCGACGCCGACGAGCTGCGCCGGATGGGCGGCGTGGTGGCGACCGCGACCGAGCGGGCGCAGCGACTCGTGTCCTCGCTGCTCACCCTGGCCCGGCTGCAGGCGGTCGAGGCCGGCGAACTGGAGGTGTGCGACCGGGTGGACCTCGCCAAGCTCGTCCCCAGTGTGCTGGACGGGGTGAGCGCCGAGGCGGCGGAGAAACGGGTGGTCATCGATGCCGCGGTCGAGCCGGCTGTGACCCTGGGCGACCCACGGCTGATCGAGCGCCTCATCGGCAACCTGGTCGAGAACGCCATCCGGCACAACGTCCCGAACGGCTGGCTGAGGGTGACGACCGGTCAGATGGCCGGACGGGTCTGGCTGCACGTCGCCAACGGCGGTGCGGTGATTCCCGCGAGCGACGTGGAGACGCTGTTCGAACCGTTTCGACGCGGTGGCCGGGTGCGCACGGCCACCCGGGGTGCCGGGCTCGGGCTGGCCATCGTCCGGCTGATCGTGGACGCCCATCACGGCAAGCTGCAGGCCGCCGCGCCACCGTTCGGCGGCCTGGCCATCCGGATCGAGCTGCCCCGGGCGGGCTCGTCGAGCACTCCGGCGCGCCTCGGTCGTCCCGGTACGCAGCTGAGCGCCGGCGAGCGTCCCGGCGCGGCGGCCTTGACTGCCCGCGGCTAGCTGGCCGCGCCGGCTCTTTTTACCTGGGAGTTGCCGCCTCGCGAGCGCGATACAAGGGACAGCGAGGTAAAACAGCTACTGCGGCTCGTCGGCCGGGGGCAGCACTTGGGTCAGCGGCGCAGCTGTCAGCTCGACCTGCCACGGGCGCGCACCCAGCTGCTCGAGCCGGGCGCGCAGATTCGCCTCGTCCAGCGGATCCGGTGGCTCCCAGGCCAGCCGACGCACGACATCGGAGGCGAGCAGGTTCTGCGGCAGCACGGCGTGCTCCGTTGCCAAGGCGGTGATCGCGGCGCGGACGCCGGCCAACCGCTTGGCCGCCTCGGGGTCGCGGTCGCGCCAGCGCGAGGTCGGCGGGATGCCGTCACCGGCGCTGCCGTTGATCGGGGGCAGCTGGTTGTCTGGCAGGTCCAGCGCGGACCGGACCGCGCCGAACCAGCGGGCGAGTTGGCGGCGCTGGCGTGGTCCGCGGAAGGTCGGCGCGGCGGCCAGGTCGGCCGCCTGTGTTGGCATCGTGCGGGCGGCATCGACGATTGCGGAGTCGGGCAGGACCCGTCCCGGTGCCACGTCACGCTGGGCCGCGTACTGGTCGCGGGCGGTCCACAGTGCGCGGACGACCGCCAGCTGGCGGCGCTCGTGCAGCATGTGGATGCCGGAAGTCCGGCGCCACGGGTCGACGCGCGGCGGAGTGAGTGGCGCGCGCCGCACCGTCTCGAATTCCTGACGCGCCCATTCCTGCTTGCCGCTGTCTCGCAGCAGCGCGGTGAGAACGTCGCGCAGCGCGATCAACAGCTCCACGTCCAGAGCGGCGTATACGAGCCACTCGCGCGGTAGCGGCCGCGTCGACCAGTCGGCTGCCGAATGGCCCTTCTCCAGCCGGACGCCGAGATGCTCCTCGACCATCGTCCCGAGCGCGACCCGTTCCTCGCCCAGTAGCCGGCCGGCCAGTTCGGTGTCGAACACGTGCTCCGGAACCAGACCCACCTCGGCGAGGCAGGGCAGATCCTGGTTCGCCGCGTGCAGAATCCACTCGGCGCCCGCGAGTGCTCTGTTCAGGGTGCTCAGGTCGGGCACGGCGATCGGGTCGATGAGGGCCGTCCCGGCACCCTCCCGACGCAACTGGACGAGGTACGCGCGCTGGCTGTACCGGTAGCCGGATGCTCGTTCGGCATCCACCGCGAGGGGCCCATCGGCCGCTGCCATCCGGGCGACCAGCTCGTCGAGTGCGTCTGGCGTGGTGACCGGCTCAGGGACCCCGTCGGCCGGCTCGCGCAGCAGCGGCGGCTGCTCGCCCGGGTCCACATCCACGTCCTCGATCATGTTAAGAGGGTGACAGCAGCGTCACACCCTCCGGCGGGAGCCCCGCCGCCAGGCAGAGCAGGTCGACGAACGCGTCCAGGTGCGGTGCCATCTCAGGGGTGTCCGCGGTCCAGGACGCGCGCAGCTCCAGGGTAACCGTGGTGCTCGGTCCAGCGAGGTCCCCGAACCGGGTGGACGTGGTCTGGGTGACCGTCCCGCCCGCGGCCCGGTAGCCGGCGCCACGCTCGTCCAGTGCGCCGGTGAGCCAGCTCCACCCCACTGCGGGCAGCATCGGGTCGACACCCATCTGCGTATCCAGCTCGGCGGAGGCGAACGCGACCAGGCGCAGGACGCCGTCCCACGCCTCCGCGCCGTCCGGGTCGTGCAGCAGTACCAGTCGTCCGGTGGCCAGCTCGTCGGCGGCATCGGGACGCACGTCGGCGGAAATTGCGTAGCTCCACGGCGCCAGCCGCTGCGGTGGACGCAGCGGTTCCACCCGCACTTCGGGGCGCACCCGCGCGCTGGTCAGGCTGGCGACCGCGTCCCGAAAGATCTCCGGGCGCGGTTGCTCCTCGGTCGGGTCGGGAAGCTCGGCCATCGGGATCGGATCCGGGCGCGGCGCTGGATTGATCGGGGTACTCGACATCGTCAGGCGGCGCCGTACCGGCGGACGTCCCCAGCCAGGACGGTAATGAACGGATCGACGAAGACCGCGATGCCGCACCGGCTGCAGATCCGGTCTGCGCAGGCGTCACCGTGGCCGTCGGGACAGGGCGGGATCTCCACGGGGCTGGGTCGGTCGCACACGGGGCAGTCCAAATAGAACTCGGCAGTCATCGGTGGTCGCTCCTTCGCACGCGCGTCCGAATCGCTGTCGGCTTAACCTCGCACGCGCGACCTGGGCTCGGGGGAGGCGCGCCGACCCGCATGCGACCATGGACGGCGATGTCTAACCCTGCACGAACGGTGCCCGTGGCCGAGTCCCTGCTCGTGCGAGCTGCGTCCGGCGACCCGGGCCCGACTCCGCCGGTATGGTTCATGCGTCAGGCGGGCCGGTCGCTGCCCGAGTACCGCGCGCTACGCGCGGGCAACGCCATGCTCGACGCCTGCCAGGATCCCGAGTTGATCACCGAAATCACCCTGCAGCCGGTGCGCCGGCACGGGGTCGACGCCGCGATCATCTTCTCCGACATCGTGGTGCCACTGGTCGCGGTCGGGGTGGGCGTGGACATCGTGCCGGGTGTGGGTCCGGTCATCGATCACCCGATCCGGGCGCTCGCCGACCTGGACGTGCTGCGTGCGCTCGATCCGTCCGATGTGCCATACGTCTCGGCCGCCGTGTCCTCGGTGGTCTCGGCGCTCGGGGACACGCCGCTGATCGGCTTCGCGGGCGCCCCGTTCACGCTGGCCAGCTATCTCGTCGAGGGCGGACCGTCCCGTGATCACGCCCGGACCAAGGCGCTGATGCACGGCGACCCAGCGTTGTGGCATGCCCTGGCCGGGCGGCTGGCCGAGATCGCGCTCGCCTTCCTGCAGGTGCAGATCGCGGCCGGTGCGTCGGCGGTGCAGCTGTTCGACTCGTGGGCCGGATCGCTCTCGCGCGCGGACTACGAGCGATTCGCGCTGCCCTACAGCCGAGCCGTGCTCGAACCGCTCGCCGGGTTCGGGGTGCCACGCATCCACTTCGGAGTGGGGACGGGGGAACTGCTCGGGTCCATGCGCTCGGCCGGAGCGGACGTGGTCGGAGTCGACTGGCGGGTGCCACTGGACGAGGCGGCGCAGCGACTCGGACCGGGGGCGGTCGTCCAGGGAAACCTCGACCCAGCCCTGCTCGGCGCGGATTGGCCGGTCCTCGAGGCCGAGGTGCGACGCATCGTCGCCCAGGGACGTACTGCGGACGGGCACATCTTCAACCTCGGTCACGGCGTCCCGCCGGACACCGACCCGGATGTCCTGACCCGCATCGTGTCCCTGGTACATAGCTTGTGAGCGAAGCTTGCGAGCGAACCATGGGCGTAACGCTCCGGCGGCCGAACGAGCGCAGCGAGGCTCGGACGTGATCGCAGTTATCGGCGGGGGGATCTCGGGGCTGACCGCGGCGTGGGCGCTGGCCGGCGCGGGCGAATCCGTGGTCGTGCTGGAGGCCACACCCTCGGTGGGCGGGAAGCTGCAGGTGCGGTGCGTCGCCGGGGTGCCGGTGGACGTCGGCGCCGAGGCAATGCTGGCGCGCCGTCCGGAGGGGGTCGGGCTGCTCAGCGAGCTCGGGCTGTCGCCGGTCTCGCCGCTGACGACGGCGGCGCTGGTCCGGGCCGGGGGAGCGCTGCATCCGTTGCCCGTACGCACGATGATGGGGATTCCCGCGGATGTCGCGGCGGCGCGCGAGTCCGGCGCGCTGACCGAGCACGCGCTGGGACGGATTGCGGCGGAGCCGTCGCTCGAAGCGCTGGCGCCGTTCTCGGATGACGTGTCGGTGGGTTCGCTGGTGCGCTCCCGGCTCGGCAACGAGGTGGCCGACCGGCTTGTCGAGCCGCTGCTCGGGGGCGTGTACGCGGGACGCGCGGACGAGCTGTCGCTGCGGGCGACCTTGCCGGTGTTGGCGGCGCAGCTGGTCGACGGCGGCTCGCTGATCGGCGCCGCCCAGGCGGTGCTCGGGACGATCGCTGGGTCGTCGGAAGCGCTGTTCGCGTCCCTGCCCGGGGGCCTGGGTCGGTTGCCCACGGCACTCGCCTCGTCCGGGCGCTTCGAGGTGCGGACGGGCATCACGGTTCGCTCGATCCGGCGCAGCGCGTCGGGATTCGCCCTGGACTGCGGCGTGGACCCGGTATTGCAGGCCTCGGGTGTGGTGGTGGCGACGCCGGCAGCCAAGTCGGCACGGCTGCTGCGGTCGGTGGCTGCGTCCGCTGCGGCGGAGCTCGAAGCGATCGAGAGTGCGAGCGTCGCCATCGTGACGCTGGCCTACCGGGACGTCTCGCCGCCGCCGGGCAGCGGGCTACTGGTCGGCGCGCGCGAAGGCCTCGCGGTCAAAGGCGTCACCCTGTCGTCGCAGAAGTGGCCGCTCGAGACCGGTGGGCTGACGCTGCTGCGGGCCTCGCTGGGCCGGGCCGGCGAGGCGCAGGTGCTGCAGCGTGCGGACACCGAGCTGGTCCGGCTCGTGCGGCACGATCTCGGTGAGCTGCTCGGCTGGGCCGCGCAGCCCGTCGACGTGCTGGTCACCCGCTGGGGGGGCGGCCTGCCGCAATACGCAGTGGGACACGTCGAACGGGTGCGACGCATCCGCGGGTCCGTGGCCGAGGTGCCGGGTCTCGCGGTGTGCGGCGCGGCTTACGACGGAGTCGGCATCCCAGCGTGCATCGCATCCGCCCGCGCTGCGGCTAGCCAGGTACTGGGACACTGAGGGCATGGCCGACGGAAAGCTGGCGAAGGAACTCAACGACCGGATCCGCTACACCGCGTGGTCGGTATTCCGGGCCGCGCGAGCACTCGGGGACGGCGACCGCAGCGCGCTGAGCGCCGAGGTCGACGCACTGATCGAGCAATTGGGCGCGAAGGATGTCGTCGTGCGCGGCACGTACGATGTGAGCGCGCTGCGTGCCGACGCAGATCTGATGGTGTGGTGGCACGCACCGACCGCCGACGCGCTGCAGGAGGCGTACTCGCGGTTGCGCCGAACGCGGCTCGGCGCACATCTGGAGCCGACCTGGTCGAACATGGCGCTGCACCGTCCGGCCGAGTTCAACAAGAGCCACGTCCCGGCGTTTCTGGCCGGGGAGGAACCCAAGGCGTACGTGTGTGTCTACCCATTCGTGCGCTCGTATGAGTGGTACCTGCTGCCGGACGCCGAGCGCCGCCGGATGCTCGCCGAGCATGGGCAGATGGCCCGCGAGTACCCGGACGTGCGCGCCAATACGGTGGCCTCGTTCGCGCTCGGCGACTACGAGTGGATCCTCGCGTTCGAGGGGGACGAGCTGCACCGCATCGTCGACCTGATGCGGCACCTGCGCGGGTCCGAGACCCGCCGACACGTCCGCGCCGAAATCCCGTTCTACACGGGCAGCCGGCGCAGCGTCGCCGAGCTGGTCGAGTCGCTGCCCTGAACTCAGCTGGTGCCTGGTTCATCCTCGAAGGTCAGCGAGATCGAGTTGATGCAATAGCGCTGGTCGGTCGGCGTGCCATACCCCTCGCCGCTGAATACGTGCCCGAGGTGGCTGTGGCAGTTGGCGCAGAGCACCTCGGTGCGCATCGAGCCCATGCTGCGGTCGGAGCGCTCGATGACACGCTCACCCGCGAGCGGGGTGAAGAAGCTCGGCCAACCGCAGTGCGAGTCGAACTTCGTGTCGCTGCGGAACAGCTCGCTCCCGCACGCGCGGCAGCGGTAGACGCCCGTCTTGTGGTTGTCGGTGTACTCGCCGGTGAACGGGCGCTCGGTGCCGGCCTGGCGCAGCACGGCGTACTCGT
>JALZAI010000065.1 GCA_030948475.1 Actinomycetota bacterium | reverse complement strand
GCCCTCGGCCACGACCCGACGGTTCTCGGCCTCGAAGTTCGCCCGCTCGACCAGCGAGCCGGGCAGGAACTCGGTCGCACCCGACTCGATCACCGTGATCCGCTTGAGCATCTGCCGGATGATCACCTCGATGTGCTTGTCATGGATCGCGACACCCTGGCTGCGGTAGACCTCCTGGACCTCGCGCACCAGGTGCAGCTGCACCTCGCGCGGACCCATGATCCGCAACACGTCGTGCGGGTTGACCGCGCCGGCGACCAGTTGCTGACCCGCTTCGACCGACTCGTTCTCGCTCACCAGCGGACGGGCCCGACGGGTGATCGGGTACTCCCGCTCCTCGGTGCCGTCATCGGGGATGATCACGATGCGCCGCGAGAAGCCCTTGGCGCCCTCGGTCTCCTCCAGCCGGACCCGGCCGGATGCCTCGGCGATCGCCGCGACACCCTTGGGCTGGCGGGCCTCGAACAGCTCGCCCACCCGGGGCAGGCCGTGCGTGATGTCCTCGCCGGCGATACCACCGGTGTGAAAGGTGCGCATGGTCAGCTGGGTACCGGGCTCACCGATGGACTGCGCCGCAATGATGCCGACGGCTTCGCCGACGTCCACCAGCTTTCCGCTTGCCAGCGAACGTCCGTAGCAGGCCGCGCAGGTCCCCAGAGCCGACTCGCAGGTCAGCACCGAACGCACCCGCACCTGGGTGATACCGGCCGCGATGAGCTGATCGATGGTGACGTCGCCGAGGTCTGAACCGGCCTGCGCCAGCGTCTTCGAGCCCGACTTGACGTCCTCGGACAACGTCCGCGCGTACACCGAAGTCTCGACGTACGGGTCCTTGATCAGGACGCCGTCGGCGTTCGTGGCTGCAATCGCGAGCACGACGCCACGGTCGGTGCCGCAATCCTCCTCACGGATGATCACGTCCTGACTGACGTCCACCAGGCGGCGGGTGAGGTACCCCGAGTCGGCGGTCCGCAGTGCGGTGTCCGCCAGGCCCTTGCGCGCACCATGCGTGGCGATGAAGTACTCCAGCACGGACAGACCCTCGCGGAAGTTCGACTTGATAGGCCGCGGGATGATCTCGCCCTTAGGGTTGGCCACCAGCCCGCGCATGCCGGCGATCTGGCGCATCTGCATCATGTTTCCCCGCGCACCGGAGTTGACCATGATGAAAACGGTGTTGGTCTTGGGGAAGTTGTTCTCCATCTCCTTGGCGACCTCACTGGTCGCCTTGGTCCAGACCTCCACCAGCTCCTGACGGCGCTCCTCCTCGGTGATGACACCGCGCAGGTACTGCTTCTCGATTTTCTCGGCGTCCTTCTCGTACCGATCCAGGATCTCCGCCTTGTTCGGCGGGGTGACCACGTCGTCGATCGCGATTGTGATGCCCGAGCGGGTGGCCCAGTGGAAGCCGGCCGCCTTGAGCGCGTCCAGGGTCTGCGCGACCACCACCTTGGGGTAGCGCTCGGCCAGGTCGTTGACGATCTGGCCGAGTTCCTTCTTGGTGACGTCGAAGTTCACGAATCGGTAATCGGACGGGAGCAATTCGTTGAACAGACAGCGTCCCAGCGAGGTCACCAGGCGCACCGGCACGCCGGTCTCCCAGCCCTCAGGCGGCTGCCAGACCAGCTTGCCCGGACCGTTGTCAACGGCCGTGACACCCTCGACGCGCACCTGCACCATGTCCTGCAGATGCACGTCCTTGCGGTCGTAGGCCATCCGTGCCTCGGCAGGCGAGGCGAAGCTCGGAATCTCGCGGGCCGGCTTGCCGGTTGCCAGATCGTTGCGTTCGCGGGTCAGGTGGTACAGGCCGAGGATCATGTCCTGGGTCGGCATCGTCACCGGACGCCCGTCGGCCGGCTTGAGGATGTTGTTCGTCGACAGCATCAGGACGCGGGCCTCGGCCTGCGCCTCGGCGCTCAGCGGTAGGTGAACCGCCATCTGGTCACCGTCGAAGTCGGCGTTGAAGGCGGTGCAGACAAGCGGGTGGATCTGGATCGCCTTGCCCTCGACCAGCTGCGGCTCGAAGGCCTGGATGCCAAGGCGGTGCAGGGTCGGCGCGCGGTTGAGCAGCACCGGGTGCTCGCGGATGACCTCCTCGAGCACGTCCCAGACGACCGGACGGGCCCGCTCGACCATGCGCTTGGCCGACTTGATGTTTTGCGCGTGGGACAGGTCCACCAGGCGCTTCATCACGAACGGCTTGAACAGCTCCAGCGCCATGCCCTTGGGCAGGCCGCACTGGTGCAGCTTGAGCTGCGGGCCGACGATGATGACCGAGCGGCCGGAGTAGTCCACCCGCTTGCCGAGCAGGTTCTGGCGGAACCGGCCCTGCTTGCCCTTGAGCAGGTCGGACAGCGACTTCAGCGGACGGTTGCCCGGCCCGGTGACCGGACGGCCGCGACGGCCGTTGTCGAACAGGGCGTCGACGGACTCCTGCAGCATCCGCTTCTCGTTGTTGACGATGATCTCGGGAGCACCGAGGTCGATGAGTCGCTTGAGCCGGTTGTTGCGGTTGATCACACGGCGGTACAGGTCGTTGAGATCGGACGTGGCGAAGCGTCCGCCGTCGAGCTGCACCATCGGACGCAGGTCCGGCGGGATGACCGGTACGCAGTCGAGCACCATGCCCAGCGGGGAGTTGGTGGTCGCCAGGAACGAGGCGACGACCTTGAGCCGCTTCAGGGCGCGCAGCTTCTTCTGGCCCTTACCGCTGCGGATCGTCTCGCGCAGCGACTCCGACTCGGCCGCGAGGTCGAAGTTCTTGAGCAGCGTCTGCAGCGACTCGGCGCCCATACCGCCCTCGAAGTAGTCGCCGAAGCGGTCACGCAGCTCGCGGTAGAGCAACTCGTCGCTGATCAGCTGCTTGACGTCGAGCTTGCGGAAGGTGTCGAGCACCTCGTCGAGGCGGTCGATCTCGCGCTGGGAGCGATCGCGGATCTGGCGCATCTCGCGCTCGCCACCCTCGCGAACCTTGCGGCGCACATCGCTCTTCGCCCCCTCGGCCTCGAGTTCGGCGAGGTCGGTCTCGAGCTTCTTGGCGCGCGTGTCGATGTCCACGTCGCGCTTGTTCTCCAGTGTGGACTTCTCGGCGCTGACCTCAGCCTCGAGGGACGGCAGGTCGCGGTGCCGCTCCTCCTCGTTGACCTTGGTGATCAGGTACGCGGCGAAGTAGATGATCTTCTCAAGATCCTTGGGGGCCAGGTCGAGCAGGTAGCCCAGGCGGGACGGGACGCCCTTGAAATACCAGATGTGGGTGACCGGGGCAGCCAGCTCGATGTGGCCCATCCGCTCTCGGCGCACCTTGGCCCGGGTGACCTCGACGCCGCAGCGCTCGCAGATGATGCCCTTGAACCGGACCCGCTTGTACTTGCCGCAGTAGCACTCCCAGTCCCGGGTGGGACCGAAGATCTTCTCGCAGAACAGCCCGTCCTTCTCCGGCTTGAGCGTGCGGTAGTTGATGGTCTCGGGCTTCTTGACCTCGCCATGGCTCCACTGGCGAATGTGGTCGGCCGTGGCCAGGCCGATGCGCAGCTCGTCGAACACGTTGACGTCGAGCAAGGTTCCTACCTTCTATGGCAGAGCGGGTGTTGCTGATGCGGCTTATTGACGATCTTCATGCTCGGACCGGGCCATGACCCGGCGAAAGCATGAAGATCATCCAAGTTAGACCTCTTCGACGCTGCTCGGCTCGAAGCGGCGGGACAGGTCGATACCGAGTTCCTCCGCGGCGCGGTACACGTCATCGTCGGTGTCGCGCATCTCGACCGCGGTGCCGTCAGAGGACAGCACCTCGACGTTGAGGCAGAGCGACTGCAGCTCCTTGAGCAACACCTTGAACGACTCGGGGATTCCGGGCTCAGGGATGTTCTCGCCCTTGACGATCGCCTCGTACACCTTGACCCGGCCGAGGATGTCGTCGGACTTGATCGTCAGCAGCTCCTGCAGCGCGTACGCGGCGCCGTAGGCCTGCATCGCCCAGCACTCCATCTCGCCGAAGCGCTGACCACCGAACTGGGCCTTACCGCCCAGCGGCTGCTGGGTGATCATCGAGTACGGGCCGGTCGAGCGGGCGTGGATCTTGTCGTCGACCAGGTGGAGCAACTTGAGGATGTAGACGTAACCGACGCTGACCGGCTCGGGGAACGGGTCTCCCGATCGGCCGTCGATCAATTGGGCCTTGCCGGTACGGTTGATCAGTTGGTCGCCGTCGCGGGTACGCAACGTGGAGTCCAGCAGGCCGGTGATCTCCTCCTCGCGGGCACCGTCGAACACCGGAGTGGCTGTGTTGGTCCCCGACGGTGACTGCTGCGCGCCGATGGCCTTGAGCC
>JALZAI010000064.1 GCA_030948475.1 Actinomycetota bacterium | reverse complement strand
GGGTGGTGTCCTGCTCGGGGTTCTGTTGCTGGTGCTGCCCGAGATGTACGGCGTCGGCTACCCAGCGTTAGGGCGGGCCGTCGCGGGGGGCTACGGCATCGCATTCCTGATCGCGCTGCTCATCGGCAAGCTCGTCGCCTGCAGCCTGACCATCGGGATCGGCGGCTCCGGCGGCGTGTTCGCGCCGAGCCTGTTCTGCGGAGCCATGACCGGTGCCGTGTTCGGCGATGTCGTACATGCTGTTCTCCCGGGCACGGGCGGATCGCTCGGCGCCTACGCCCTGGTCGGGATGGGCGCGGTGTTCGCCGGCGCCGCCCGAGCGCCGATCACGGCCGTGGTGATCCTGTTCGAACTCACCGGCGAATACACGATCATTCTCCCGCTCATGCTTGCCATCGTGCTCGCCACCGGCATCAGCCACCTCGTCTCGGCCGACACCGTTTACACCCGCAAACTCCTACGACGCGGCATCGACATTGACGAACCGGCCGACGCCGCGATGCGACGCCGACCGATCACCGACTTCATGGGTACCCCGCCGGAGCCCGTCGCAGTCACAGACACCCCGCGATACGTGGCCAGGCGCTTCGCCGCCAGTGGAACCGGCTCGCTGCCCGTCGCCGACACCGCCGGGCGTTACCTAGGCACACTCGCCGCGCATGACCTGATGGACGCTCTCGCCGCCGGTGAGGACACCACAATCGCCGCGCTGACCGTCGATACCGCACCGCTTGAGACACGCGCATCGATCGGCGATGCCCTCAAACGTCTCGACAGCGGTGCCGACGCCGTCCCCGTGCAAGACACCGCCGGGGCCATCATCGGCTGGGTAGGACACCGCGACATGCTCACGGCTTTCAGCGCACCCCAGGGTGACCGGCAGGGACGCTCCGACTAACAGTATTTCCTGCCTGACACGTCGAGCGATCTCGGCGGAAGGTGGGCGTCTGATGACGGCGACACTGGATGGCGTGACGAAGAAGAAGGCAACTAGCAGTCGGCAGAACAGGCGGCTGCGACCTAGCTGGGCCGGTGATCCGCACTGTCACCTGCGGTCAGTAAGGAGACGATCAGCCGGATCACCGACAAGGTGATCGAGGAGATGAACGACTGGGATGCGCGTCCCCTCGACGAGACGAATGCGGGGGTGTTCATCGACGCGACCCGTGGTCAAAGTAAGGGACGGCAGGTCGCCAACCGGCCGCTGCCGGGCGTAAATCGGACAAGCTGACGAAGGCGACACTCGTCAGCGTGTTATTTGCTGGGAAACGGTGATTGTCTTTGCCGGAGTGAAGGTGAACTCGGTGATGCCCACAAGAGCGCTGGTGTGCTTGTCGATGCTCACGATGTTTACGGTCGCGTTGTTTCGCAGCGGTCCGACCGTGATCTGCGAGGCCAGAGATCTGTCCGTGCTACTTCCGCCCGGTGCGCCGCCGGCGGAAGCTCCGATGAACTGGTAACCGATACGTCCGTTCGGCAGGGGGACGGGATTCGGGCCGTCTTGTATGTGGGTATGGCCGCCGAGATCAACGGTGACGTTCCCGCAGCCACGCTGCATCGCTTCCTTGCCGGCCGCCGGATCGTGCAGCACAACGATGATCGGAGCACCGTCTTTGCACGCACGAGAACCGATCGCGGTAGCTTGCGCCTCGAGCTGTGCGTGCTGAACCGAGGTCTGCACCGGTCGCATACCTTGCCCGTAGCGGCTGGAGCGGGGGTCCGGCGAGCCGAGGAACGTGAGGCCTCCGATGGTCACGGGGTCGCCGGTCAAGGTCTTGATTCCTTGCTTGGCTTCCTGGGCGATCGTGTACGGCGAATCATGATTGCCTGCGGCAAATACGTCCGTGATCCCGGCTTGCGCGGACTTGTCGGCGAGGTTGCGGGTACACGCCGACTCGAAGTTGAACGAACCGCTGAACGCATCATCACCTCCGCTCACCAGCGCGGTTACGCCGAAGTGCTTGAGGAGCGCGACGGTGACTCTGTCCATGCCGATGTTGCAGTGTCTGTCGGTGACGAAGCCGATCTGGACAACGTCCGCGTTGTCCACCCCGGGGAGCTGGACCGGATTGCTGTCGAACCAGTCGAGAAGCGCGGTACGCAGTTCGTCGTAGTAGGTCTTGTTCTGCTGGAAGTACCGTTCGATGTAGCTCCGGGCAGCGACGACGGTCGGGCGAAGCAGCCCGTCGAACTCGATGTCGGCCAGGGGAGTCCCGGCCAACGCCGGATCGCTGTGCAAGATGGTCGGGGCCGGCGCATGTCGAACGCCGGAAGGAACGGTGCCGAGCAGGAGGACGACCACGAGTCCCGCGGCGGCTCGCCGCGCCACCAAGCGTTCTGGTCGGTGGTAGCTGCGTGCTGCAGCACGGATGCTCAGTTGCGGAAAGTGGGCACCATCGTAGGAAGCCCGCCATGCGCGGTAGCCGCGCAC
>JALZAI010000010.1 GCA_030948475.1 Actinomycetota bacterium | reverse complement strand
GAGCGTCCTCGCCTTCCTCGCAGCACCTGACGGGCGGTTCGTGGAGGGGCACTTCTGGACTCCACGCTTCCTCGACGAAGCGCGCTGAATCGCAACAACCGACTTGCCTAGGCTCGACGTCATGACCGAGGAGAAGCCAGCCCCGGAGGTGGCCGTCCTAGGTCAGCTCTGCTCGCAGGCGGACTACCGAGATGTCATTAGCGCCCTGGCAGGAGACGGGTGGATTCCCGGTGGCGTTGGAGACTGGGCGTTCGCGCTGCGCTCGCCAGATGGCACCGTGGCCGCGCGAATCAGCCCGTTCGACCCAACGGGCCCTTACACCGCAGCGCTGTACACCCAAGCTGCACACACACGCCAGGTGCCGAGACTATTCGCGCATCGTCGACTCAGCGGCGGTGGCGACCTGCAACTGCTGGAGTGGCTTGAACCCGCCAGCGAAGACAAAGCCGTGGCCTTCCAACGATCGATCGCCGACGCCTCACCTGACGTCGCCGAACTTGTGACGGTCATCCACCGTGTCCACGAGCAGGCTCGACGCGGCCTGCCCTGGTGCGGCCCCTTGGACGCCAATCCCGCCAATGTCATGCGGGCAGCTGATGGACGGATCGTCGTCACCGACCTGTTCTACGCCGACGGCCCGAACCTCTACGCGACGGCGTGGAGCGATCCAGATCTCGTGGTCGCGCGCATCCCAGAGCCCGAACGCCGGTTCATGACTGAAATCCCGACCGCTCACTCAGGTCCATGGGATAGCGGGACGCGCCAAGAGATGCGTGACTTGCTCAGGGCAGCCGATGCGCGACGTGAAGCGAACGGCTGAGGACTACTGCTGTCCTGCCCGGCGGTGTGGACGGCTACATCTCTTCACCGCAAGACCGCCCGCCGAGTCGTCCCGGCCGTCCGGAAGCGCCGCTCCGCGCCTTCGCCCGGCTCGGACGGGCCTTCCCCTACAGACGCACCGAACGGAGCCCGTGGACGCGCCGGAAGCTGTCCGATTCGCCGCTACCTGTCGTCGCTATCGGCGGCGATGCTAGTGCGGCTGGCGGGTCGGGCTGGTACGGCGGCGAAGGCGAGGACGAGCAGCGATGCGGTGAGTACGGCGGCGACCGTGGCTGACACGGTGGTCGCGACGGGGGCGCCGGGCCAGACCGCGGCGGTGTGCGGGTGATTGTCGCACCCGGTGAGGGCGCCGAGCGCGCTGATACCTGCGGCTTCGAGCAGGGGGTGACGGTCGACCTAGCCGGCGGGATCGATCGTCACGATTTCAGGGCCTGCGGCGCCCCGCTACGGGTATGCAATATGCGATGCGCCACGCCGACGCCCGTACCACCACCGCGACGGTATGCCCGAGCCGACCCCGACCGCCACGCGGCCCACGCAGTCGCCGCCTACGTTGCCGGCATGGGCCATCGGCTGAAGCCCCGACAACGGTCTTCTTAATGCCCGGCTGGGCTCGACGCGGCATTAGCGACTGATTTCCTACACCACGCGGTCGTGTGGTCGCGTCCGGCTGAGTTCGCGACGTAACGCTATGGCGAACTGATCACGCTGAGATGCCTCTAACCACCTAGTCTCATCCTCGGCGAGGAGTGTGAAAACGCGAGGCCCTAATGCGGCTACTGGATGATTTGCCAATCGAGGGATGAGATGAAGGTGCAGGTGCGAGAAACCGGGCGCCTCGGAAAATTGCGCCAGATAGGTCTTTACGGCGCCGGTGACTGCCTCAAGTGCCTGACTCAACCGCACCACGAGGGTCCCCAGCTCGTTGGCAGCAGCGGGAGCAAGGTCGGTGAATGACGCGGTGTGACTGGTCGGTAGGATAACCAGCCATCCCTCTAACGTGCTATTGAAAGCATGGGCTACCCGCCAGTGCTCAGTCCGATAAATGCAATCGCGTGGCGGGAGGTCAGGATCCTGTTCCTGAATGCACGCATAACACCCTTCCCGGAATTCGATCGCCACGCGCAGAGCGTAGTAGAAGATCTCTAGTCGCTACTGGGTGACGCTCATGACGCCGACCGAGATGCCGCGCCGTTCCCGGACCTGTTCGACCCCGGCCGCACCATCGATCAGCCCAGTGTGCGGGCGCGCTATGCCCGGACTCCGTTATCCCGCCTCGGTCTCAACGGCGTCGCGAACTGAAGCGCCGAATCCCGCGCCGACGTGTGTCACTACGAGGAAGTCAGCCGGGGAGCAACGACTGCGAACACGACCAAGTCCGCAACTAGCAGGGTCAGCAGTGCGAGCCCAATGGCGAGAGGAGGCCAGCCCGTGGCTCGCAAGGTGTACCTGATCCAGGACGGCCGGAAGAGGTCGAGAAGATGCAGTGACGCCCGCATCCGATTTCGGCTGAGGCCTGGAATAAGAAACATTCGCCAGGCCGGTATGCCGCTCGCGGGCTGCCACACCGTGAAAAGCGTCAGATAGAATGTCGGTGGCGCTCCAATTCTGGACGGTTTCGGCGCCTGAAAAGTGAACGGTGTCGGCAGTCTAGTTCTCGGGTTCGGCGGTGGTGGTTCGGATGCTGGGAAGGCTGTCGATGCCTCGGCCTCGGAG
>JALZAI010000004.1 GCA_030948475.1 Actinomycetota bacterium | reverse complement strand
CTCGCTCTCACGGGCGCCGGTAGACGAGCGTCCCCACGCCGCTGCGGGTGATGGTCAACCGGCCGTTCGCGATCGACCAACTGACGCGGCCGGTCAGCGTGGCGTCGACCGCACGGTGCTGCGCTAGCTCTCCGGCCCTCAGCGTGCGGTCGATCGGCGCGGGGCACGAGTGCGGAAGGCTGCGATGGTTGCTCAGCACGGCCGTCCCGTTCGCGAGCTGCGCGTCCCCCTGGGTGAAGGAACAGACGTGCACCACGGTGAACCCGTGGTCGCTGAACTGGAGCGTGGACGACCCTGCAGTCGGGCGGCTGTCGCGGCCGAACCGGATCGACTCGAGTTGCCACCGGATGCCGCGTAATCCGCGCGCGTCGGGTGCGGGGCGGGTCAGCGGCGCAACACCGTAGCTCAGCGAACTGGCGCCCTGCTTGGACAGGGTCAGCACCCCGTGGGCAACGATCCATCGAACGGACCCGGTGAGCGTGGCGTCGACCGCGCCGATCCGTACCGCGGGACGGCAGGCGCGCTGCGTGGTGGCGACGTCGCTGAACCGGAGGGCGGTCGCTTCGACCGCGACCTTGCCACCGATGTAATTGCATCCGTCCGAGCCGGTGAACCTGCCGTCGGCGCCGATCGTCAGCGTGGCGTCGCTCCTGCTGACAACCGTCCCGCGAGCGCCGAACACCTGGTGCAGGTGCCAGACGGTACCGACAATCGTGAACTTCGATCCGGTGTCGGCACTGGGCCCGACGTCCGATCTTTGCCGGATCAGGAGGACCCCACCGAGGACCAGGATGCCGAGGACGATCGCGGCCGAAACCAGCTCAGCCCAGCGACGCGGATCCCTACCCGGCTGCACCACGGGCGAGGGGACGTGAACGCTCGCAGCCGCGCGGTCGAGTTCCGCGGCACGCCAGCGCTCACCGGCCTCGTGCAGCCGCAGGTCCATCAGTTCGTCAGCGCTCATCGTCTTCTCCCAGCAACTCGCGCAGTCGGGCGCGGGCGTCGTGCAGTGTGGACTTGACCGTGCCGGACGCGCAGCCCATGACGGCGGCGATCTCGGCGATGGGCAAGCCGAGGAAGTAGTGCAGGTGCACGGCGAGTTGCTGACGCGCGGCCAGGCGCACGATGGCCCGTTCCAGGTCGAGGTCGTGCGCGGCCTGAGTAGCCGGCCGGTCCGGGACGTGGGCCATGTCGTCGATCAGCCGCCGGCGGCGCAGCTTCCGGCGCCGGGCAGCCCGGGCCTGGTCGGCCGTGATCGCGAGCAGCCAGGTGGTCGCCGTGCCGCGGTCCGGATCGAACTGCGTTCGCTTGCGCCAGGCTCGGGCGAGCGCCTCCTGGACGACGTCGTCCGCGTCGGCCTCGGGCGCGAGGCGGCGGGCCAGCCGGGTCATCGCCAGCAACGAGGGCGCGGCCCAGTCGGCGAACCCGCACTGGCTGGGCACGCCCGCACGAGCTGCCGACTGCACGTCCACACCCTGTCTACGTCCGTCCTGGACCACAAGGTTGGGTGCCCACCGCCTGATTTACCTCCGGCCTTGCGCTCCGGGCGCCCGGATCCGGCAGCTCGGCAACAAATCAGGTGGCCGAACCGGCTCCCCACAGGGCCGGCCGCGGTCCACAGGGGCGATCCGAGGCGAGCACGTATTCGGCACGGGGGCTCTTATGTCCGCATGCGCAGCACCCCGGACCAACTCGTGTTCTCCCGCACCGACGCGCTCCATCTCGGCTGGACGGACTCGGCACTGACCCGCGCCGTGCGCGCGGGCAGACTGTGCCCACGCCCAGTCCGGCAGTGTGGTCAGCTATCGATCGGCCCTACTCCTACACGGCATCCCGCTGATCGGATCGCTACCCCCGGTGCCCGAGCTGACTGTGCCGCCGCGCAGCACCTGCTCAATAACCCTCGCGCGCGTCCAGCGGGCCGCCTTGCCGGTCGAGCACGTCACCGTCGTCGACGCGGTGCCGGTCACTTCCGTGGCGCGCACCCGGTTGCTACTCCGGCAGCGCTTCGAGCGCGGCCGGCTGCGCGACCGGTCTGGTTTCCTCGGCAATGGTCGTTCTCGAGGTCGGAACCGGCAAACGGCGAGGTAAATCAGGGCATCAGAGCAGGCCCGCGGCACGCATGCCCTTGAGGGACGGCGCGATGACCGCGGTCGGACGAGCTCCGTCGCTGATCGCGTCGATCGTCTTCAGCCCGTCGCCCGTGTTGAAGACGACGGTCTCGGCGGACGTGTCGATGCGGCCCTGCGCGACCAGCTGGCGCAGCACGGCCACGGTCACACCGCCGGCGGTCTCGGCGAACACCCCGGTCGTGCGCGCCAGCAGCCGGATACCGTCGCGAATCTCGTCGTCCGAAACCGCCGCCATCGCGCCGCCGGTCGAGCGGACCGCGTCCAGCGCGTACGGGCCGTCCGCCGGACTACCGATGTTCAGCGACTTCGCAATACCGGTCGGGCGCACCGGATACACGACGTCCGAGCCGCTCTCGAACGCCGTCGCGATCGGCGCGCAGCCGGCCGACTGCGCGCCGAACACCTGCCAGGACGACGCCGGCACCAACCCGGCGGCCACCAGTTCCTTGAACGCCTTGTGGATCTTGGTCAGCATCGACCCGGACGCCATCGGCGCGACGTACTGCGCAGGCAGCCGCCAGCCGAGCTGCTCGGCCACCTCGTAACCCAGCGTCTTGGAACCCTCGGCGTAGTAGGGCCGGACGTTGACGTTGACGAAGCCGGTGTTCTCGAATTCGTCGGTCTCCGAGAGCTCCGAGCACAGCCGGTTCACGTCGCCGTAGGAGCCCTCGACCCCGACCAGCGTCTGCCCGTACACCGCGGTCTGGACGATCTTGGGCGGCTCCAGGTCGGCGGGGATGAACACGATCGACGGCATCCCGACGCGTGCGGCGTGCGCGGCCACGGAGTTGGCCAGGTTTCCTGTCGATGCGCAGGCGATGCGCTCGAAGCCGAGCTCGCGCGCTGCCGTGATGGCCACTGACACGACGCGGTCCTTGAACGAGTGCGTCGGGTTCGCCGAGTCGTCCTTGACCCAGATCGGCGCGGTGAACCCCAGCTCGGACGCCAGCCGGTCGGCCCGGATCAGCGGCGTCATGCCGGTGCCTGAGTCGACCCGCGTGGCGGGGTCCTGCCCCACCGGCAACAGCCCGGCGTAGCGCCACAGCGAGTGCGGTCCGGCCGCGATGTCCGTGTGCGTCACGCGGGCCAGTGCATCGGCGTCGTAGCCGATCTCAAGCGGTCCGAAGCACTCGAAGCAGGCGTGCTGGGGCCCCAGCGGGTAGGTGGCGCCGCAGTTGCGGCAAACCAGGCCCGTGGCGGGCGAGGGGGTCGTCGTGCGGTCGGCGAGCGCGGTCATGACAGGCCTTCTCCTCATCTTTCCCGGGCGCGAGCCCCGGGCCGGAGTTGGCACCTTCGCGCGGCCGCCTCCTGCGCTAGCTAGCGCAGGAACCTTCGCACGCGGTTGCCGGGGCTTCGTCGGGCCGGTCCCTCTGCCCCTCTGGATGAGCGGTGCTTATTCGTCTTGCACGCGCCATCATCGCACAACGATCGAATGCCCCCGGCTGGCCCGAGTAGCGCGGCGAGCGGACGAGGTTCAGACCTCGATGCCGAGCCGGCGCGCTGAGCGCTGCCGGTGCCGGCTGGCCCGCAGCCGACGCAGGCGCTTGACAAGCATCGGGTCGGCGGTGAGCGCGGCCGGAGTGTCGATCAGAGCGTTCAGAACCTGGTAGTAGCGCGTCGTCGACATGTCGAACAACTCGCGGATGGCGCTTTCCTTGGCTCCGGCGTACTTCCACCACTGCCGCTCGAAGGCCAGGATTTCACGGTCGCGACGGCTCAGGCCGGCGACCTCGCCCGCTTCGGCGCCTTCGCCGTGCCCTGCTGCAGCGTGGGCGAAATCCATGCGTCGCGCTCCTGTCGAAGGGACGGGCTGGCCAGTGCGACCGTAACCGAATTGCATAGGTGTGATTCGCTCTTGCTCATCTAATCACGCTGCCGTTGTCAAGCTCGGGCGGCGCGCTGTGGATGGCGCGATGGCGTGTCCACAGTCCGTGCGCAGCGGCCCCGGAGTCGCCCGCGCGGCGAGAGGCTGCCGGACATGTCCGGATCAGAGCACCTGGATTTGCATTCGCTGCTCGCGGTCGCCCGCAAGCTCGACGACTATGCCGAGACGCTGCGGGTACGCGCGGCGACGGTGGGATCCAGTCCGCAGGGGATGGGCTGGCATTCGAGTGGCGCGCGCGCGTTCGCGAGGAGTGTCGAAGAGATCAGCTCCGGCATGCTCGTCGTCGCGGCACACCTGCAGCGCGGCGCCGATGAGTTGCGCGCGCTGGGTGCCGCGGCCGTTGCCCGGGCGGGCGGACGATGAGCGACTCGATCACGGTCAGCGGCGGTACCGACGGCACGAGCGCCCGATTCGAGGACATGCTCGCCGTCGCGAAACTGCTGGACCAGGCGGCCACGGACGTCGAGGACGCGCTCGGCTTCGTGCTCTTGGCCGGCCTTTCGGCGCGGCGGGCGACGGCCTGGACCTGATCAGCGCGATCGAGATGAAGGCGATCCTGGTCGAGCTCGCCTCGCCGTTCGGCCCCGCTGCCGGCGTGGCACACCGGTTGCGCGACGACGCCGCCCGCTTGCAGTTCGCGGTGATGGCCTACATCACGGCGGACACGGGCATCTTCGACGAGATCGGCCACGCGTTCAGCGCGGTCGGCCACGCGAGCGTGGCAATCGGCGACGGCGCGCTGGACCTGATGCGCGGCAAGGGCGTCGTTGCTGCCTGGCAGGACATCCTCGCGGACGATCCCGGGCTGGTCGACTTCGTGGCGAACTACTCCGCGCTCGGCACGATCGAGCGGGCATTCGGCGGCTACTACCCCGACGGCCATGCCGTCGTGCACGACCTCGGGATCGATTCCCGGGCCGCGGTGAGCACGCCGCCGCGCAACCTAGCCGATCTTGTCCGAGGTCTCGCCGTGCGCTACGACGGCGCGGCCGGCGAGATCTCGGTGGCCTTCGTGATCGACGCCGACGGCGTGCGCCGTGCGATCGTCGACATCCCCGGCACCAAGTCGTGGGATCCTCTCCCGGCGAGCGACGTCACCAGCCTGTCGACCAACGCCCGCGCCCTGGTGGGTGCTCCGACGTCCTACGAGCAGGGCGTGCTGATCGCGATGGCCCGGGCCGGGGTCCGGCCCACCGACGCCGTGATGCTGGTGGGGCACAGCGAGGGCGGCATGGTCGCGGTCAATGCGGCCCGCGATGCCGTACGAAGCGAGCGGTTCAACATCACGCACGTGGTCACGGCCGGTTCGCCGATCGGGCACACCGCCGGCGGCCTCCCCGCCCGCGTCCGCGTCCTGGCGCTCGAGAACGACACCGACATCGTCCCGCATGCCGACGGGTGCTCGAACCCCGACCGGCGCAACATCACCACGGTCACCGTGCACCACGGGGACGGCAGCATCATCGACGACCACGACCTGCGCGACAGCTACGCGCCCGGCGCCCACGACGCAGACGTGAGCGGCAATGCCTCGGTGCGCGACTTCGTCGACAGCGCGAATGATTTCCTCGACGGGACGACCGAGCGGACCCACGCCTACCTCGTGACCCGGTCGTACTAGCCGGTCGTACTAGCGTGCGAGCGCAGCGAGGCTCGACCGTGAGCGAGCGTCCGAGTGCAGCGCGGCTCGAGCGGCGCCCGGATCTCAGCGGACCCCTTGCCCTCCCGTCCCCGGTCGACCACGATCTGCCCATGCTGGGACTGATGGGCGACGTCGCGCTGACCACCAACTGGATCCTGGATCGCGGTGCCCGCTACTTCGGCACCAAGACCATCACGACCCGAACCACGAGCGGTCTCGAGCGCGGCACCTACGCCGATATCGCCGACCAGGCCCGGCGGATCGCCACCGTCCTCGACGACCTCGGGGTTTCGCCGGACGGACGCGTCGGCACGTTCGGGTGGAACACCGCGCGCCACCTCGCCCTGTACCTCGCCATCCCGAGCAGCGGCCGGGTCATGCACACCATCAACATTCGTTACTTCCCCGACCAGCTCGTCTACACCGTCGACCACGCCGAGGACGAAGTGATCTTCGTCGACCGCTCGCTGCTGCCCCTGCTCGGCAAGCTGCTCCCGAAGCTGTCCACGGTCAAGCACGTGGTGGTGATGGACGACGGGGCCGACGCCGAGATCCCCGACGATCCGCGCATCGCGCACTTCGCGGAGCTGGTGGATGCTGCGGCGCCTGCCGAGCTGACCGACCGGGTCACCGACGAACGCCAGGGCGCCGCGATCTGCTACACAACGGGCACCACCGGCAACCCGAAGGGCATCCTCTACACGCACCGATCGATGTGGCTGCATTCGAATGCCTGCCTGACGAGTTCGGCCTTCGGGCTGGGTGAGTCCGATCGACTCCTGCCGGTCGTGCCGATGTTCCATGCCAACGCCTGGGGCCTTCCCTATGCCTGCTTCCTGGCCGGCGCGTCGCTCGTGATGCCCGGTCCGGACCTCTCGCCCGGCGGGCTGGTGTCGCTGCTCGAGTCGGAGAAGGTCACCGTGACGGCCGGAGTGCCGACGATCTGGATGGGCATGCTGCCCCTGCTGAAAGACCACGACCTGTCCTCGCTGCGCACGCTGATCTGCGGTGGCTCGGCCGTGCCGAAATCGCTGTCCGAGGGCTGGCGCAAGGCGATCGGCCTGCCGATCACCCAGGCGTGGGGCATGACCGAGACCTCGCCGATCGCCACGGTGGGCATCATCCGCTCCGAGTACGCGGACCTGCCCGACGAAGAGCTGGCCGATATCAGGACCGCCGCCGGCATCGCGCCACCCGGCGTCGAGATCCGGATCGTGGACGACGAGACCCGCGCTGAACTGCCCTGGGACGAGACGGCGTCCGGCGAGATCGAGTGCCGCGGCCCCTGGGTGGCCACCCAGTATTTCCGCACCGACGAGCCGGGCGAGCAGTTCGCGCCGGACGGCTGGCTGCGCACCGGCGACGTCGCGACGATCTCCCCGCTGGGCTACGTCCGGCTCGTGGACCGCACCAAGGATTTGATCAAGTCGGGCGGCGAGTGGATCAGCTCGGTCGACCTGGAGAACCAGATCATGGGCCACCCCAAGGTCGCCGAGGCGGCGGTGATCGCCATCCGGCACCCGAAATGGTCCGAGCGCCCGCTCGCGTGTGTGGTCGTGAAGGACGGCGAGGAGCTCAGCAAGGAGGAGATCCTGAAATTTCTCGGCGCGAAGCTTACGAAATGGCAACTGCCGGACGATGTTGTCTTTATCGACGAGGTTCCGAAGACAAGCGTCGGCAAGTTCTCGAAAAAGACACTCCGGGACCGCTTCGTGGACTATGCGTTGCCTACGGCCTGACGGTCCGCGGCGATCGTCCAGCTTCTCCCGCGTGTCGTAGTCCCCCGCCGGGTGCGACAGACTCCGCGGCCACGCGCTCACGCCGGGATGTCCGATGTCGCCTTGTACGCCCCAAGCTCGGCGCCGGTACCGCCCGTCGAGCCTGCTTGCCGCCCTCCTCGCGGGCGCCACCCTGCTCGGCCTGATGAGCGTCGGCGCGCCCAGCGCGCAGGCAGCTAAGGGCGCGATGCGCGTTGCGGTCAACTACGGCCCGGTCGGAGCGATCCGCTGGGTCACCCAGCGCCCGGGCGGCTTCCACATCGTCGGGTGGGCAACCGATCCGGACACCGCCGCTGCGATCCGGGTCCGGATCAGCGCCGACGGCACCACCCTCGGCACGGTGTCCGCCAGCGCCCCGTCGACCGTGCGCAACGGCCACGGTTTCGACACGATCTTGCAGCTGCCCGGATCGCGTGTGGCGCCCGGTGCGCACCAGATCTGCGCCACCGCGATCAATGCCGGCACCCGTGGCTCGGACGCCTCGCTCGGCTGCGCTGCCCCGTACCTCGACTACAACCCCACCGCCACCACCACTGTCGTGTGGCAGCGCCGGCCGGGCGCTGTCGTGGGTATCGCCGGATGGGCGCAGGATCCGGACACGGCGCTGCCGGTCAAGGTCCAGATCACCGTCGACGGGAAGCTGAGGGCCACCGTCGTCGCGGACGACCCGAACCAGTGGCACCCGGGCCGGCACTTCAAGGTGATGCTCACCGGCGTACTCAACGGCGTGCACACGCTGTGCGCCACCGCCCTCAACACGGGCTACGGTTCGGGCGCCTCCGCACCCTCCTGCAAGACGGTGTGGGCCTACTTCAGCCCGACCGGACGGCTCGAGATGGTCAAGGGCGGATCCGGCACCTTCGTCAACCTCACCGGCTGGGCGCTCGACCCGGAGCGCCCCGAGCCGATCCGGCTGACTGTCTACGTGGACGACAAGTGGGCCGGCGAGTACACCGCCGACGTAGCGCGCAACGACATCGGCGCGACGTACCCCGCCTTCGGAGCGGCGCACGGGTTCTCGGTCGCAATCCACGTGCTGAAGGCCAAGCACACCGTCTGCGTGCGGGCGATCAACGTCGGGATCGGCTACAACCACGACCTCGGCTGCCGGACGGTGGACACCACCAACCCGATCGTCCCGTCCGGAC